>JBHHVO010000200.1:0-6331 GCA_046754365.1 Phycisphaerae bacterium
CGGCCCCCGTGCCGGACGTGTGCCGTCCGTAGCGTCCGGCCCCCGTGCCGGACGTATGCAACGATGGACACACGCGCGCCGGGTCGCGTACCGCCGCCCGCCGACCCCAACCGCGGACGCATCCCCCGACCAAATCCCACGACATCCCCACGCCGGCCGGAATCACCACGCACGCCAGCGCGCACGATAACCCGCGCCAAGACCCCGCCCAGGATCGGGATCCACACGCAAAGACCTTGATCAGTGTTACCCACACTTTGCGCCGCTTGACTCCGCGGCGTCACTTCGCTAACGTGCACTATACGTGCACTCTCCGTGGCGTAGCGGGGACCTGCGCCGCTGCTGTGCTCGCGGCCGCGGTGCGCTGCTGTGGGGTCTACTCGAGCGCGGTGCAACACGTCATGACCGCCGTCCGCGCCATCGCACGCGTCACCGCCGGCACACTCTTGCTCGCCGCCGCCGTCGCCCCGGGGCAGACCACCGACATCACATTCATCGACGCGACCGCGTCCAGCGGTCTCGTGTTTGACGGGCCCATCCCCGGTGGCGCCGCCGGGCCGCAGTCGTGGCTCGGCACGGGCCCGGCCGTGGACGACTACGACGGCGACGGCGACCTCGACGTCCTCTTCCTCGCGCCGTTCGGCCACGACAACATCCTCTACCGCAACAACGGCGACAAGACGTTCACGGATGTGACGTCCGGTTCAGGCATCGCCGAAACCGGTGACAGCCACATGGCACTTTTTCTCGACCTGGACAACGACGGCGATCGTGACCTCGTTGTCGCCAACGGTGCCCAGAGCTTCGGTGGACCACCCGCCGGGGTGTTCCGCAACGACGGCGGTACCTTCACGGACGTCACCGACGCCTCGGGCGTGACGCCGCAGGGCCGCATCGTCGGCGGGATGGCCGCGACGGATTACAACGCGGACGGGTTCGTCGATCTCTATTTCACGTTTTGGGACACCGACGACCCAGCGCCCTACAACTACCTCTATCGCGGCGACGGCGACCTCACGTTCACCGACGTGACCGACGACGTCGGGCTCCGCGAGCCGAATACCCAGGTGGATTCCTGGGCGCCGGTCTTCCTCGATGTCGATGACGACGGCGACCAGGACCTCTTCACCGCCGTCGATTTCTACAACAACTACCTCTACATCCTCGACACCGACGCACCCGGCGCACCGGTGTTCCTGGATCAATCCCTCGAGCTCAACGTCCTGCACGACGGGGACAATCCCACCGGCAACGACATGGGCGTCGCCGTCGGCGACCTCGACGGCGACGGCGACCTTGACATCTTCACGACCAACCTCACGAATCCGCCCGAGGGCGGCGGCATCCACAATGCCCTCTTCATCAACCACATGCCCGACCCATTCACCGACGAGGCGCTCGAGCGCAACGTCTGGCAGTCCTACTGGGGTTGGGGCGCGGTCCTCTTTGACGTCGACACGGACGGCGACCTCGATCTCGCCACGGTCGGCGGCCGCGGCAGCGCCAGCAGCGGAACGGCCGGTCCGTGGTCGGACAGGCCGTCGCAGCTCTACGTCAACGACGGCAACGGCTTCTTCACCGACGTCGCCGCCCAGGCCGGCACCGACCACACCGGCGACTCCCGCGGCCTGGTCGCGTTCGACTACGACCGCGACGGAGACGACGATCTCCTCATCGTCAACGTCGCCCAGCCGGCGGTCCTCCTCGAAAACACGACCACCACGACGAACCACTACCTCACGCTGCAACTCGCCGGCCAGTCGCGCACCCGCGACGCGATCGGCGCCAAGCTCCGCGTCACAACCGGCGACACAACGCAGGTCCGCGAGGTCGTCGCCGGCACGAGCTTCCTGTCGAGTCTGCCGTGGGAACAGCGCTTCGGCGTCGCGGATGCGACGCTCGTCGATGCCGTCGCGGTCACCTGGCCCGGCGGTGACACCCAAACCATCGTCAACGTCCCGGTCGACCAGGTGCTCCCGCTCGAAGAGGGCGCCGCGCCCGACCCGGTCGTTGCGGATCTTACCCTTGAGGGCCCGACCACGGTCAGCGATTCCACGACCATCGCGTACACCGCGACCGCCGCGTGCCCCTGCCACTACACGATCGGCGGCGACGTCACCGCCCAGGCACAGTGGTCCGCGGCGCCACCGGAGTACGCGACGTTCGAAGCACCCGGCGTGCTCGTCGTACACGACGTCGTCGGCAGCCAGACGCTCGACATCACCGCGACGCTCGGCTCGGTCACGACGGCGCTTACCATCGTGATCCGAGACAGCCCGCTGCCGCCGCCGCCACCCCCGTCGGACACGACGCCGCCCGTCGTCCACATCGCGACGCCCACAACCGACGCGACGTTCACCACGACGGACGACACCATCGAGCTCGCCGGCACCGCCGCGGACAACTACGCCGTCGTCCAGGTCACCTGGCAGTCGGACGCCGGTGACCAGGGAACCTGCAACGGAACCGCAACGTGGACAAGCGGTGCCATCCCCATGACACCCGGCGACAACGTCATCACCATCACCGCCGCCGATGCCGCCGGCAACCTCGGTACCGCCGTCCTCGGTGTCACCTACACGCCGCCCCCCGCGCCGGCCGTCTCGAGCGGCACCATCGACTTCGGCAGCGACCTCACCGACGCTGCGCTCACCGTCTGGAACACCGGCGGTGGGACGCTCGCCTACACGCTCGACGCCGATCAACCCTGGCTCGGCGTTGATCCGACCGGCGGCACGTCGACCGGCCCCGGCGATCCCGTGACGCATACGCTCTCGGTCGATCGAACCGGGTTGGCCCCGGCCGAGCAGATGACCGCCCATGTGACACTCCTTGTCACCGACGCTGCGGCACCGTCCATCATCGTCACCGCCCACGCGGCCGTGTCGCCCCCGGCGGACGAGACACCCGCCGACGCCGCGCCGTCACCCGATGCCCCCGGCGGTGGCGATCACACGGCCGGCGGGGCAAGCGATCCCCCCGCCACGGCGCCCTCGTCCGACGCGGCGACACCGTCCGACGCGGAGACGCCGTCCGACGCGGCGGCGCCGTCCGGCGACACGCAAGGCGCACCGCCCGCACGTCCGCGCGGCGTCTGCGGTGCGGTCGGTTGGCTCAGCGCCTGTTGGCTTCTGGCCGGGCTCGGACTCTTCAAGCGCATGCGCATCGCGCCGTAACGACGCCGTGGCGGCCCCGTAATGACCCCGCAATGACCCCGTAATGACCCCGCAATGACCCCGCAATGACCCCGCAATGACCCTGTAATGACCCTGTAATGACCCTGTAATGACCCCGTGACGGCGAACCTCGCGCGTAGCGTCCGGCCCCCGTGCCGGACGTAGCCCACCGTCGCGCGCCCCGACGCCGAACCCCAACCCCGGGTATGTGCGGATACCACCACGCCCGGTGATGCCGCCTGCGCGCCGGGCCGCCGGTCGTTGCGGGATGTCAATACGTCATGTCAGTACGTGTAGTACCGCTCGAAGTGATCGCGGATCGCCGTGTGGACTGCGAAGATGCGGGCGATCAGCGCGGCGCGCATCCACATGCCGTTGCGCACCTGTTTCCAATACTTCGCCTGCGGGAGCGCGTCGAGCCGCTGGTCGAGCTCGTGTCGCCGCGGCAGCGGGTGCATGATCACCAGGTCGGGTTTCGACCGCTCGACCATCTCATACGTGAGCGTGTATTTGTCGTAGTCGATGCGTTTGGATTCGCCGGCGACGTCGTGCTCGTCCTGCAGGCGCGTCATGTACACCGCGTCGCACGCCGCGATCCGCGCGGGCAGGTCGTCGGCGACCTCGTACGCGATGTCCGACTTGCGAACGTAGTCCAGAATGTCCACACCGATCCGCAGCTCCGGCGGCGAAATAAAGAGCAGCCGCACCCCCGGGTAGCGACACAGCAGATACGCCAGCGATCGAACCGTCCGCCCGCGTAGCAAGTCGCCGACAAACGCGATCGTCTTCCCGCTGAACGGGTTGCCGACATACCGCGGCGCGCCGCGCCGCGCCGGCGCAGCCGTGAAACACCGGTAGAGCGTATACATGTCCAACAGCGCCTGCGTGGGATGTTGGTCCCGCCCGGACCCGGCGTTGATCACCGGGATCGTACGCGGCATGTCGTTGAGCATGTTCGCCACGTGCTCGGCGAACCCCTCCGCCGGGTGACGCATGATGATGAGTTCGAAGTACTGGCTCAGCACGCGCACCGTGTCGTCTTCCGACTCGCCCTTGACCTCCGAAGAGGTCGACCGGTCGCGCACCTCGTTGTACCGCATGCCGAGAATCTGGCACGCCGCCGTAAACGACAGGAACGTTCGCGTCGACGGCTGGATGAAGTAGAGCATCGCCCGGCGATGCCCGAGCAGCGTCTGAAGGAACTGCGTCCCCTGGCGCGTGCCCGCGATCGTGCGGATCATCTCCGCGAGTTCGCACAACGCCTCGATCGTCTCGCGTTCAAACTGTTGCGCCAGCACCGCGTGAAACACGCTGCCGCCGCGGTTGAGTTGGGCAACACGCCGCGCCGTATCGCTCGGCCCCGGCGCTACCACGCGCGAATCCGCCACTACCATGGCACCCCTCACTCGAAAACCGTCCGAGCCGCGCCGCGGCCCCGACAACGCGGCCACCGATTTCGACGCCGATCGTTCGTGCCACCACTAGACCGGAACCGGCCCGCCATGTCAATCCGACAATGCCCCCGGCCGCCACGCCCGGCCCGTGGATGCATGCGATGCGCGCGGTTATCGATCCGGGACGTGCGCCGCGAATCCCGTGTGGGGTCGGCGGATCACGGACGCGGTATGCAGCGCGCGGGGCCTGTCACACATCGCCGCGTCGACCGGATCGTCGTGGATGCATGGTTGTGGCTCGCGGGCGTCGTGGCCGGCGACCACCGCGACGCCGGACGATGCGGGCGCGGTGCGGCGGGGACGGTGTTGCGGCGCGACGGACACGTGCCGTGCCGGTGCGTCGGCCGGACCATCGACGATGACGCCCGGCCGTCCGGTGGGCCGCTGCGCGAGCCCGTAAAGACCTACGGCCAGCAGCACGGCCGCGGCGACGCCGTACGGCACGACGCGGCGGGAGCGCGGGCGGCGGACGTGGTCGAACGGCAGGATGTCATCGGGGACGTTGGTTCGTCCCGTGGGCTCGGCCCCGTCGGCGAGCGCGCGAACGGCGTTGGCGTCGGCCGCGGTCGCGAGCGACAAGCTCGGGTTGAGCCGGCCCATGGCGCCGAGGCCGGCGGTGACCGCGCGAAGCCGCGTGGCGAGTTCCCGGCACGGCGGGCATTGCGCCAGGTGGCAGCGGAGCCCGAGCGGGAGCGCGCGTTTCGGATCGAGCGCGTCGTCATCGGTCAGGGTGTGCAGGACCCAGATGCGTTTGCGACACGGCTCGGCGCGGTATGGGGCGTCAATCGCGGTCATGGTCCGCCTCCTGAGCGAGGATTTCCGCAAGCCTGACGACCGCGTGCCGGCGGTAGACGCGGGCGGTGGTCGGCTGGATGCCGAGTGTCGCGCCGACGTGCTCGTAGCTCATGCGCGCGAGGTCGCGCAGGACGACGACGTTGCGCAGATGATCCGGGAGGGCGGCGACGGCGTCCCGGAGCCGGTGGAGCGCGTGATCCTCGAGGCCGGCGTCTGCGGGGGCGGGCTCGCGCGCGGCCCCGGCGGCGGCGACCGCGGGCCTGTGGGCCGCGTGACGGCGGCGCACGCGCAACATCTCGATCGCGATGTTGGCGGCCGTGCGGTACGCATAGGCTCGCGCGCTGCGGAGGTCCTTAGACGGGCCGCGCGCGGCGAGCTTGCAGAAGCAGTCCTGGTATGCGTCCATGACATCGGCCTCGGATCCCAGTAGGCGCCAGAGGAGCCGCTGCAGGCCCGGCCCGTCGCGCTCCATGACCTCGGCGACCCAGCGCGGCGCGCGGGTCTCCCGCGACCGCCGGATGCGGGTCAGGGACTTTTGCAGCGCGTCGGCGGCACGGCCCGCCAGGTCGTCGTGCGGGCGGACCGCGGCCGACTGGGACAGGGAGCCGATCGAGCGCGACATCGCGGTTTGAGACGCGCTTGCCGGGGTGTCGTTAGCGCCATGCGCCATGCTTGAACCGCCGTGTTCCCCGATCGTTGGTGCCCAGGCGTACGGCGCCGTGCCGTGAGCGACCGGTAGCGCAGGTATGTTGCCTGCGTCGTCGTCGCGCGTGTGCAGGCTGGAAGCCTGCGGTACCAGGGACCTTGCGCCGTACGGCCGGTTCATGCCGCGTCCATGCGTGGCCCTGGTGCGTCCGTGCGTCGTGCCGGTCAGGTCCCCGTGCGGGTCAGGTCCCCGTGCGGGTC
>JBHHVO010000201.1:0-6322 GCA_046754365.1 Phycisphaerae bacterium
CGCGGATTGATCTCGTTGCGAAACGCCTTGCCGATCTGCGCGATCCCGAACGGGATCTTCACGCGCGTGGAATCCATAACGTTCTTGAAGTTCGCGAAGATGCCCTGAGCCGTCTCGGGGCGAAGGTACGCCTTGCTACTGGAATCCTGAAGCGCGCCGATGAACGTCTCAAACATCAGATTGAAGTCGCGGGGTTCGGTAAGCTGTCCGCGTTCCCCACACTCCGGACACGGGTAGCCCTCGCGACCTGCCTCCGAAAGTTCCGTATAGTCCCTCAAGCCACTCAAGTTCGTCGGTCGTCCGTGCGCCTTCGTGAGCTTCTCGATCTTTCGTGCGCTCGCTTCGAGCATCTCGTTTTCTGAACCGGTCCCGGACAGCAGAACGTTGAATTGCTTTCCCCCGGACGATTCCAAACCGAATACCAACTCAATGAAATGGAGTTGATCCGCGCGGAACCGCGCCTTACATCCCCTACAATCCACCATCGGGTCGCTGAATCCCCCGACATGGCCGCTCGCCACCCACACCTTCGGGTTCATGATGATCGAGCAGTCCACGCCGACCATCTGGTATGCCACCCCGCCCGGACCCACCGGCGGATTCCGGACCATGTCCTGCCACCACGCGTCCTTGATGTTCCGCTTGAGCTCGGTACCGAGCGGACCGTAGTCCCAGAACCCCCCGATCCCGCCGTAGATCTCACTGCTGCCGAAGATGAAGCCACGACGGCGGCACAGCGCGACGATGCGTTCCATCGTCTCAGTCGACTCAGACATCTCCATCCTTTCGGCGTACGGCGCACACAGAAATACCAGCGACCGGGGTCGAAGCGTGGCCGCACCGGCGCGGCGTGACATCATCCACCGCATGCACACGCCCGATGGACCACGCGGCGCAACCATGCGATCCTGTCGGGTGGCCGTCAAGTCACCGCGTCGCGGTCAAGTCGCTGCCCGGCACACGCCGTGCCGGGCGGTGTGGGAACCGGTCGGTGTGGCAACGGGTGGGACCGGCATCGGGCCGGTCAAAACACGGGCGTCAAGCGCACGCCACACGTTCCCCAATGCGCCAGCCGGCGGCACGGACGCCCGGCCGCGTCGTCCACGGCGCGCCGACACCGTGTGGAACAACCGTCACGCGACCGCATGAAACCGCCATGCCGACTGCGCGCGCACGGGCTACCGACCCAACGCCGCACGTCTGTCAACGCGGCGGCTACGGCGTCGTCGTCGTGCCGGACGCAGTGTCCGCGCCGCCGACCGCGGTATTGAGCGCATCCGTCGCCAGCCCGCTCACAAACGCCACACCGACGCCGATGAGCGCCTCGCGCATTTGCGTCGCGCACGTAGACGCCAGAAGCGTCGGCCCCACGGCCAGCAAGACAAACAACGTGCGTTTCTTCGTTGATCTCATTCAAGCAGCTCCTTTGCGATTCTCATCGAACCGGGCTCCGTCAGGCCCTCGATCCGCGCTCCCACCAATCCATCCCCCGATCGGTCCGCGATCCGCTGTCGCCCACGTCGCCGAACCGACCGCGACGCCGTCACCGGGTCTCGACCGCCGTCCCGCTCGCCGGTGCATGCCGCAGCCCCGCCCGGTCGCCCGCGGGTCGCGCCAAGCGCACCCGCAAACCCACCGGCGCCACGACCACCACGTCAGAACTTGAACCCGTATTGTACGTAGAACAGGTCGGCGTCCTTGCTCGGGCCCGTGTGCGCGATGAAGTTATCCGCAAACAGGTGCGACCAGCCGAGCAGCAACGCGGCGTGCCGGTCGAGCTTCCACTTCAGCGTCACGTCCAACTCCTGCCCGACCTGGGCGCCGCTTCTGCCCAGCGGGTCACGCCGCGTCGGCTTCCCCGCGGCATTGTACAGGGCGTCGTCCGGCGCATCGAGCCAGAACGAGTGATACGCGATGCGGCCCTGGACCTTGTTCGGTATCGGCCAAACCGTCACGTTGACATTCGCCGCGATGATGTTCTCCCGCGCGACGAGGTCGAGGAACCCGAAATACTTGTGTCCAAGCGGAAAAAGCTGGTCGAACGTCCCGACCTTGCCGTTGCCGCTCCGATCGTCGCCGGACGCATAGTCAAACCCGGCGCCGACACGCGGCCGCCACGGACACGCCGCAAACGTGCGGCCGGCGTCGATCGCGACACTCCACGCCTGTACCGTGTCGCCGGCCCAACGACCCCATTGCCCCGCGAGCTCGGTTTCGTAGTCCCACGCGCCGGTCTTGCCCCAGAATCGCGTGCCGAGCGTGAAGATGCTGCGATCGCCGCGCCGTCCGTTCGGGTTCCGCCGGTTGCCCTTGTCGTCGATCGCGAAAAAGTACGCGTCGACACCATGCCGCGGGATGCCCGTGTACGTCGTGTACAGCCCGTAGAAATCGACGTTGCGGTCCCAGTCGTCGCCTTCCCGGCGCTCGACAACGACGGGCTTCGCATACCACATCGCCACGTCCCACGGATCGCCTTTCGCGAAGAGTTTCACGGCGTCGAACCGGCGGCGCGTGCTGGCCCAGTCGAGCGGCGACACGAATCGCTCGTTCCCGTATTGCAGCTCTTGCCGTCCGACGCGCAGCGTCACGGGCGACGCGGCGCCGAGCACCTTGACGTCCACGAACGCCTGCTGAACATCCCACCGGTTCTCATCGATCGCGCGGAACGGCAGATCGCGCTGCTCGTCGTGCGCCTCGATGCCCTGCAGGAAGATCCGCAACGTGTCGCGGTACCGGAAGTCGAAGTGCACCAGATACCGGTATGTCTCAAACGTATCGTTCGTCCGGCGGTTCGCGCCGAACCCGATGTTCGTCGAAGACTCCATCCGCACCCGAAACTCGCCGCCGATGCTCAAGCGCCAGTCGTCGTCGACGTGGATGTTCTTGATCGGGTCGAACAAGTCCGCCGCATACGACCCCGCAGGCCCGTCGAGGTAGCTGAAGTCCTCGTCGTACCGAAGGTTCAGGTACTTCGGGCCGCGCGGCGCCGCCGCTGCGGGCTCGGGTGAGGGGGGCGTGTCGCTGGTGGGCTCGTCGCCGGTGGCCGAGTCGCCCGCGTCGCGTCCCGCGTAGACCCCGTGGTCGGCGGTCCTGGCCGCGGCCGTGGTCCCTGTATCCGACCGGTCGTGGATTGGTTCCGTACCGCGCTGTTGTGACCACGCGGCGACCGGCCAGAGCGCGAGGCAGAAAGCCACACCGCGTTGCGCGATCACACCCAACCCGCGACATCGCCGGACGCGCCCGCCGCCGACACCGCAGCCAGCGGCCGGGCGGCCCCGGGCGCGCGCCGTGCGACGCCGCCCGACCCCATGCATGAACGAGTACAACATCATCTTCAACTCCCTTGCTTGCGGGATGCGGGCTTATAGCGTCATGTATGCTGGCTGTCCACCACCGTCGCGCAAACACCGACGCGCTGGGGACACCCCCGCGCGCACATGCGTGGCACGCGCATTGACAAACGCGTCGATCACCGCGATCGTGGTCGCCCGTGTGAACATCACGCGCTTGAGCATAACCGGCCATAGCGGGAGGCATGGGGGATGCGTCTAGTTAAGCTTTTGTTGCCGTTAACGTTGGGGCTTCTGCAGACCTGGGCTCCGCACGCATCAGCCCAGACCGACGACGCACTCCGCGCCATCGCCGATCGGTTCTGGGACGCCACGATGGAGCGCCACCCGACATGGGCGACGGCGCTCGGCGACTACCGCTTCAACGATCGGCTCGATGACCTCAGCGACGCCGCCCGCACGAAGTGGGACCAGACACTACGCGAACTCTTGTCCGAGCTGCGGCGCATCACCCCCCAGTCGCTGTCACCCGATGACCGGCTCACGCACACGCTCCTCCGGCGCGCGATGCAGGACGCCCGAATCCGCGAGACCATCGGCCTACACTGGACGCCGCTCAACCCGCTCGGCGGGCCGCACCTCGAGTTCCCGCTCATCCTCGTGTCCCAGCCGTTTCGCAACGCCGAGGACTACCGCGCCTACGCGAGCCGGCTCCGTGCATGGCCGACGCAGGTCGACGATCTCATCAGCAACATGCGCCGCGGCATCGCGTTGGGCGTCGTGTCGCCGCGCGTGCTGATCGACAAGGTGATCCGGCAGATTCGCGTGCATTGTGTCGCCGAGGCCAGGCTCAGCGAGATGTACAAGCCGCTCGAACGCGCGGCCGGACTCGAGGGCGCCGAGCGCGCTGCGGTTACCGCGGACATCGTCGACGCGATCGAGACGGCCGTCATACCGGCATACGTTCGACTCCTCGCATTCGTGGAGGACGATTACGCGCACCGATGTCGCGATACCGTCGGCATCGGCGCGATACCCCACGGTCGCGACATCTATGCCATCCTGTCGCGGCTTAGCATGACGGTGGCCATCGACCCGGAACACGTGCACGACATCGGGCTCGCCGAGGTGCAGCGGCTCCGCGGCGAGCTCGCGGCATTGCGGGACGACATCGGCTTTGACGGTACGCTCGACGCGTTCATCGCACATATGCGTAGCGACCCGAGATTCCGTGCGGATTCGCCCGAGCGGCTTGTCCAGACGTACGATGCGATCCTGAAGCGAACCACGCCGCTTCTGCCGAAGCTCTTCGGCCGCCTGCCCAACGCACGATGCGAGATGAAGGTTATCGAACCGTTCCGCGCGGCCGCCGCGCCGGTCGCGTATTACAACCCACCGCCGGAGGACGGCACGCGCCCCGGCTACTTCTACGTCAACACGTACAAGCCCGAAGAGCGCCTGCTCTTTACCGCCGAGGCCCTTACGTACCACGAAGCGGTGCCGGGCCACCATCTCCAGATCGCGCTCGCGCAGGAGCGCACGTCGCTCCCGAAGTTCCGCCGGTACGGCGACTTCACCGCGTACGTCGAGGGGTGGGCGCTGTACGCCGAGCGACTCGGGTATGAGCTCGGCGGGTATCAAGACCCGGTCCAGCGGTACGGCCAGTTGACGTTCGAGATGTGGCGCGCGTGTCGACTCGTCGTGGATACCGGCCTGCATGTCAAGGGATGGAGCCGGCAGCGCGCGATCGACTACATGAGCCGGAACACGAGCCTCGCGCCGCTCGATATCGAATCCGAGGTGGACCGCTACATCGGCTGGCCCGGCCAGGCGCTCGCGTACAAGATCGGTGAACTCCGCATCCGGAAGATCCGGCAGCGTGCCGAGGCGGCGCTCGGGACCGCGTTCGACGTGCGGGCGTTCCACGACGCGCTGCTCGGCGGCGGTGCGATGCCGATCGACGTGCTCGAACAACGCATGGACGCATGGATCAACGCCCAGGGTGCCAAGTGACCTTGATGCGCGATACCGACCGCGTCCCCACGGCCAACGTGATCGGCCGCGGGCTTCTCGCATCGGTCGTTGTGCGGCTCGTCGCATGGGTCGTCCTAGTGCCGGCGCACTTCGCCTTGGGCGCCGCGTCGCCGGACGGTGAGCGCGTGACGATCACGGGCGGCGCGGATGATGCGGCGGGGCGCATCTACAACTGGACCGTCACGAACCACCACACGTCGCCGATCGTGTATGTCGCGTTCCCGCATTACCACGCGGGGCTATTCTTCGCGCCGAACGGATGGTCGACATCCGAGACGACCGGCCTGGTCAACGTCGGTGTTCCCGATCGGCCGGGCGTATGCGTCGCGCGCGCGACGACGCGCTCGGACGGGATCGCGCGCGGCGCGTCCGCCGTTTTCAGCGCTCAGAACGTCGCGGACGGTGCGCATCGGGGTTCCGGCAGCGTCACCGTGCGCTTCGCCGACGGCACCGCGGTTGCTGTAGGCGGGGTCGAAGTGCCCCAGCAGGAGACGGCGGCCGGTCAACTCATCCCCGTCGTGGGCCTTTCGCTCGTCGTTGTCGCGGTCGTGACGCTGCGCGCGCTGCGGCGGCGCGGCGCGGCCCGGCCCGACGATCAATCCAGCAGCTCCGGATGCTGATCCAACCAGCCGCGCAGCGCGTCCGCGACGGCGGCGTGGCCGCGGGGCGTCAGGTGGAACGTGTCGAAGAACATGACGCGGGCGGGGCCGCCGCGCGACAGGGCTTCGGTCGTATCCAGAAACGGCAGGCCGTGGCGCGCGCAGAGCTTGGAAATCGTCGCCGCCGCGGACTTCGTAAGGTCCGACGGATCGGCCAACTGCCACCGGAACGGCACGAGCACGACGCCGAGTTGCGCGCCGCGTTGGCGCGCCGCGTCCGCGAGGCGCCCGACCTGATCCGCGAACCATCGGGATTCCGGGCTGTCGGCCCGTGCGAGGGCGCGGACGCACTTGAACGACGCGCTGGTTCCGGAAAAGGTGGACGTGCTGGTCGTGGAT
>JBHHVO010000202.1:0-6318 GCA_046754365.1 Phycisphaerae bacterium
GATGGTGCCCAGCCACATCGCCGCGCCGACCGCGACCGCCGTCCGGCGCGTGCCAAAACGCTCGCGGATCATTGATTTAGCACCCTACATCACCCCGCGCGATCCTGCAACGCGGTGCGGCATCGCCAAGCGCAACCCCGCCTGGTATCCCCACGGGCAACCCCGTGCGGCATCGCCACGGGCAACGCGGCGTATCTCCAAGCCTGGCGGGCCGGGCGCACGTGGCGCGGGAACCCCACCGCGGGACATTCGATCGCCGCTCGAACCATCATCGGCCAACCCCGAAGCCGTCGAGAATCCGCTCCGGAACGGCCCGCATCAAGTCGACGTGTGGGCGTCAACCCCAGTCGTCGCCCTCCGATGAGGGTCCGCCCTCCCCAATCCGAGCCCCAAGCGCGAGCGTGGGGTCCGCCCCCGACGCAGGGTCCTCGCCCCCTGCCGTGTCCTTGCCCCCGGCGGGGTCCTCGCCCTCGTTGTTCTACCCGAGTCGACTCCGTCCGCGCCAAGCTGCGGCGAAGCGGCATCGCCATGCCCGGCCGGGAGCAGCGAGGGCCGTCCCCCGGCGTCATGAGCCCCTTGGCCCCGTGCTGCGTGGCTTTGTAGAGAAGCGGCGGGTCCTCGCCCGTCGACGCCGTCGCTCGGCGCCGAACCGCGGCTCTCCCCCGCGCTCGGCTCCGAGGCCCGCGAACGCGGCCACAGAGCAGCCGCGCAACCCATAGGAGGGTCCGCGGCAGAATCGACGGGCCAAAACACCGTCCCGGCGTCCAGGATCGTGGATTGGCTCGGTACGCGCATGGTCCCAGCCCCCCGGTCACGAGCCGGGACGCGGGGCTCAAACGGCCTACACCGCATCGCTCGCTCGAGACTTCGGTCCGGGCCGCACGGAAAACGCCGCCCAGTTGTCACGCCCCCCTATTTGTTCTCAACG
This sequence comes from Phycisphaerae bacterium, assembly GCA_046754365.1. Classification (GTDB taxonomy): domain Bacteria; phylum Planctomycetota; class Phycisphaerae; order UBA1845; family UBA1845; genus JBHHVO01. Next base: position 929 of record JBHHVO010000202.1, read on the forward strand.
ACGGACATTCTGGTAGGTAAGACGGTGTCGTGAAGCGGATGGGCCGTACGGATGCTTGTACAGAGAATCGACAAGCGCTGCACGTCGGTGTCATCCACGGACGCCGCATATCGGTGTCATCCGCTGACACACGCGGCACGAGCCCCGCTTGAGCCCGCGACGCGGCACCGTCCTTTGGTGACAGGCGTCAGCAGAAAGTGACACCGGGTAGCACACAGCGGGCGAACGGACTCGAACCGTCAACATTCAGCTTGGAAGGCTGATGCTCTACCAATTGAGCTACGCCCGCAAAGTACTCTACAACAAACACCTATAGCCTTACGCTTTAGCCTCGCGCGTGTAGCATGATCGATTTAGTCCTTACGTTGCCGTTTTCGCCCACCAACGGCCCGATTCCGCCCCCAGGTGGCCGTCTTCCTAGTCCCAAGCCAAGCGTAGCGTGGGCGTGTTTTTGCGACAAAAGACTCGAAATGCCTGCAGTGAGGCGTTAATGTGCAATGTCCAACAAACGGCACGCTTGCGCAAGGAGGCATTTCGAGTGAACAACAGCATATGCATACAACTCGCCCAGGGCAAGCGCAGGCATCACTACCGCCTTGGGGACATCGAATGGCGTGACGTTGCGCTTTGCTGTCAAGGGTGCGTCAGGTTGCGATGCCGTCGTTGAGGTCTCCGGCGCGTTCAACGCGTTCGGCTGCCCCGTGGTCGCGGCTTGGTTCTGATGCGGCATCGGCGAATCACTACACGAATGTGGGGTTATGGGCACGGCGACGCTTGATTTGCTGCTGACCGGCGCGACCGGATTCCTGGGGCACTACGTGCTCGCGGAGCTTATGCGCGTCGGTGACGTCCGGTGTCGCGTGCTGCTGCGGCCGCCGATCGAACGCGGCCGCGCGCGGCTCGTGCGATGTCTCCATGACCTCGGTCTCGACGCCGACGCGCTCATCGCGGGGGGTCGGATCGTACCGGTGTCGGGCGAGCTGCCGCATCGGCTTGATGCCGGCGACTTGAAGGGCGTGCGCACGATCGTTCACGCCGCGGCCAGTACGTCGTTCGACGCGGTTCCGTCCGGCGAGCCCGCGCGGACCAACGTCGAGGGTACACGCGCGCTGCTTTCGCTGGCGGACGCGCTGCGTGTGCGGCGGTTTGTCTTCGTCAGCACGGCGTACGTCTGCGGCCATCGCACCGGGCGCATACCCGAACGCGTCATGGTCGAGCCGCCGCCGTCGTGCAACGCATACGAGCACACGAAATGGCAGGCGGAGCAGCTCGTTTGGCGATGGCGAACCGGCGGCCGCACCGCCACGATCTGCCGGCCCTCGATCCTGTTCGGCGATCGGGAGACCGGCCGCGCGACGACCATGGCAGGCGTGTACGTCATCGCGCGTGCGACGGAGCTGCTCAGCCGCGCCGTCGCCGACGATCCCGACATCGACCGGCATCGCGTCCCGCTGCGTGTCCTCGGACGCGCCGACGCCACATGCAACATCGTACCGGTATGCTGGGCGTCTCGCTGTATCGCCGACATCGTACGCGAGCGCGACCGCCACGACCGCGTCCACCACATCACGAACCCACACCCGCCGACGCACGCCGACATCAAGGCGTGGCTCGAGGCGTACTTCGACATCGCCGGCGGCACGTTCAGCGACAGCGGCTGGCCCCTCCGGAATCCCAACCATTACGAAGACCTGTTCTACTCACTCGGCAACATCCTCCGCGATTACTTCAGACACGGACTGGAGTTTCAATCCGGCGTCGCCGACGACGTCCGTCGCGGACCGCCCGTCGTCGACCGCGACTACTTCCACCGCTGCCTCGACTACGCGATCGCGACGAATTGGGGCCGGGCCGCGCGACAACCGTCCACACGACCCGCACCCCCGCAACGCACCGCACCACGACGCACACCGCCGCCACAACCTCTACCCAAGCGCCCGATGCGGCCCAGCACACCGACGGCGAGCACGCACTCGCCCCCCGTAGTGGCCCCGCACACGGTGACCCCGGAAAGCATGGCGCCCCGCGCGGCTGCCCACGCGCCCGCCGCACAAGCCACGGCACCGCCGCCCACCGCGCGGCACGCCACACCGGACGGCGCCCCGCCGTCCGCGATCGATCCGGCGTGGTACTTTGAGACATTCCTGCGCGACGTCGTCCCGCGCTCCACGATCGCGCGGATCGAGGCACTCACGACGACCGTGCGCTTCGTGATCACCGGACACACGCCGGGCGAATGGGTCTGCCGCTTCGAGCGCGGTCGGCTAGCCGACGTACACGCCGGTCCCGGTCGCGGTGGCGAGGACTTCGGGTACCGGATACCGTACGATGGATTCCAGGACGCCGTCACAGGGCGGACGCCGCTGCAGGCGCTCTTTTTCCAGCACCGTGCCGACATGTTCGGACGCATCGACCTGGCGTTGAAGATGGTGTCGATCATGCGTGCGTTTCTCGACGAGTTCCCCGCCGACGCCGGAGCAAGCCCGTGACCGACGCGGCGCCATCCCCTACGACCGAGGTCTGCGAGGAGCGGGTGACGTTCCACGGTCAGCCGGGTCTTCGCGAGGGGGTGCTCGCGTACCCGGGCGACGGCGAGCCGACGTTCAGCGTACTCATCGTCGGGCCGCATCCCCTGCTCGGCGGGGACCTGAGCAACAACGTCGTGACGGCACTTCGAACGCGATTCGCGGGCGCCGGTGCGGCCACACTCGCGTTCAACTACGGTGGCGTCGGCGAGAGCGAGGGCGGCCCGGCGGACTGGCCCGCCGTCATGTCCGCATTCTGGCGTGACGGTTGCTTCGCGGAGGAGGCGGACTGGATCACCGACACCGCCTGCGCGGTCGCGGCGCTGCGCGCGTGGAGCGACCGTCCACTCGTCCTCGTCGGCTACAGCTTCGGCTGCTGGACGCTGTCGCGCATCCTTCCGCAATGCGCCCCGCGCGCGGTACTGCTCGTCTCGCCCAACGCCAGGCAGCACACGTTCGACGACTTGCACGCGTGCTCCGCCCCGCTGCTTGTCGTCCACAGTGACAACGATTTCACGTGCACGCTCGACGAGATCACGACGTGGTACGCCGGTGTGCGCGAGCCCAAAACCCGCGTGCTCCTGCCGGCCGCGCAGCACTTCTTCCGCGGCCAGGAAGCCGAGCTCGCCGAGTGCCTGATCACGTTCGTCCACGACCAGCGCCAATGGGAGCCGTCATGTTGACAACGCCCCACCGGCCGAACCGCGACCGCCCACCGACCATCGACGACCGGATCCGCGAGGTCATGAGCATCCATTTCGATCCCAAGTGGGGCGCGCCGTATTGGATCGCACGCGCCCGGGACCTCGATGTCGACCCGCGCCGCGACGTCCGTACCATCGCCGATCTGGCCAGGCTCGGTTTGATGCGGCCGGTAGCGCTACGCGACCACCCGCTCGAACACTTCATTCCGAGGGCCGTGCTGGAGGAGCCGTCGCGCGTCATCGTCGCACGAACCGGTGGGACGCTCGGGCGACCCGTCTGGACGGCGTACGTCGACGACGAGTTTCATGACGCGTTTGTCGAGCCGTTCGTCGCCGCCGCCCGCCACGTCGGGTTCCCGTCGGGCGGGACATGGCTCTACGTCGGCCCGGCCGGACCGCACATCATCGCCCGAGCGGCCGATGCGATCGCGCGACGCACCGGATCGATGACGCCGCTCATGGTGGACTTCGACACGCGCTGGGCGCGAAGGCTCCCGTCCGGCAGCTTCTCCGCGCGTCGCTACCTTGCGCACGTCGTCGCCCAGGCCACCGACGCCATCGCGACCCAAAACGTCACGACGATCTTCACGACGCCGACCCTGCTCGGCGCGCTCGCCGACGCGATGACGGCCGGCCAGCGGGCGTGTATACGCGGCGTGCACTATGGCGGGATGGCCGTCGACACCGACGATCTCGCGCGGTTCCAGAGCGAGCTGTTTCCCGAGGCGGTCCACCTGGCGGGGTATGGCAACACGCTCTTTGGCTGCTGCCTCGAACTCGCGACGCCGCCGGACCGAACCATGTTGCGATACTATCCCTGGGGCGCCCGCGTCGTGTTCGGGGTCCTGCCGGACGAGGACCGTGACGGCACCGGTACGGATGAACGCGCGCCGTGCTGGGTTCCATCGCGCGAAGCCGCCGGCCAACTCGTGTTTACCAGACTCGACCGCACCATGCTGCTCGCGAATGTCGTCGAGCGCGACCAGGTCCACCTCATCACACCGCCCGACGACGCGCCGCCCGGATTCTTCGCCACAGGCGTCGCATCGCCCCACCCCGAAGTCGGCAGACAACCCACCGCCGACGTATCACTTTACTGATCCACCGCGGTGACGCCCCAGCGGTTATCGGCCCGGACGCCGTGCCCGCGGCGCGACGCAAGAACCGGCGCAACACGGCGCGCAACGGCGCGGTCGCGGTGATCGGTCAAACCGCACGAGGGTGGTAAGGAAGCCGGCCGGCACTATCCGGCGGGGCCCACTGGGGCGGGTACCCCGGCAAAACGTGCACCCCAGGCCGGCGCGGCGTGTATGAACCGTCGGAAACGTTTGGAGGGGGCGGCGCGGCCCTGGCGACGGGACAAGCGGAATCTTGCAACAACCGCGACCGTTGGATGCATGTATGTTATGTGCACGATGCGGCCGGTGCCCGGCGGCGTAAGAAGTCGTCAGGTCCGCCAAGACATCGTCCGGCGGACCTCGCAGCGCCGCCGGCCGGGTGAGCGTCGCGCGCCGAGCGAACGCGTCGCTCGCCGCCTGGACGCCGCAAGCAGACACACCGCGACTGGGGTGATATCGCGTGAAACTGGCTTTCATACAGCACGGCACATCGGTGTGTAGCCCTCCGCTCAAGTGCGGTCATGGCCAAACCACGGTGGCGGTCACAACAACATGGCCGCCGCGGCGTTGACGATGGACTGGTCAGTGACCGGCGCTTGGTGTACATTCTCGCGGGGGAACAACCGATAACGCTCACGCGGACCCGGCCGCCGGCGCGGATGCCGGTTTCGCGGAGACACCAGCCGAATTGGGGACCGACGAGTGAGCCTTGCCAGGAAGGTAGTACCTGCATCATGGCAGCCGGCGCTGACTGCCCGTGCGGTGGGATGCGTGGCGTGTCTCGCCATGTGTACGGCGGGCTGCGCCTCGGCGAGGCTTGAACGACGCATCGCCGCGCAGGCCGATCGCTACCACGTCCCGGACGCGAGCGCGCGGCGCACCGGACCCGCGGCGCACCTTCGGTTCAACGCGCTCATCTTGAGCGATCTCGACGACGCGCTCCGGGCGCCGGACGAAGCGACGGTCCGGCGATCCGCCGCGCTGGCGCTGCGCTCCGCGGCCGCGCTCGCCCGCCGGGCTGCGGCCGGCGAGATCGATCGGCT
>JBHHVO010000203.1:0-6272 GCA_046754365.1 Phycisphaerae bacterium
GAGCGCGTCCGGCACACGATCGCGGCGATCAAGATCGCGCGGCGGCTCGGGGCCGCGTGCATCACGACCGAGCCCGGGGGCCCGCTCGATGCCGGTGTATCGCGCGACGCGGCGCTCGATACGTTTCTCGCCGGGCTCAACCAAGCGTTGCGCTGCGCCGAGGACGAAGGCGTCGCGCTGCTCGTCGAGCCGGAGCCCGGCCTGCTCATCGAGTCCGCCGACGAGTTCCTCGAGCTCGCCGCCCGTGTGGATTCGCCGATGTTCGGGCTCAACTTCGACGTCGGCCACTTCTACTGCGTCGCCGACCCGCTCCCGGAAACGATCGCGCGGTTGCAGGCGTACACGCGGCACTACCACGTCGAAGACATCGCCGCGAGCCGCGTCCACGAGCACCTGATCCCGGGGCGCGGCGCGATCGACTTCGCAACCGTCATGGCCGCCATCCACAACACGGGCTACGACGGCTGGGTCACCGTCGAACTCTACCCCTACCTCGACGACCCCGACGCCGCGGGCGCCGAGGCCCGCGCGCGGCTCCTACCGTTGCTCAACACGTGAACACGCGAACCCGCGCCTATCTCGAGTTGGCTCGCCCGCCGAACGTCTGCACGGCGATGGTCGACGTCATCGCCGGCGGCTTGTTCGCCGGCGCCGGCGGGGGAAGCTGGCTCAAGCTCGGTCTGCTCACGGCGGCGTCGGCTTGTCTCTACGCCGGCGGCGCGGCCCTCAACGACGTGTGCGACGCCGACCGAGACGCGCGCGAGCGCCCCGAGCGCCCGATTCCGTCCGGCCGGATCCACCGCAGCGCCGCGGCGGACGCAGCCGCCCTGTCGTTGCTCGTCGGGCTCGCGATCGCGGCGGGTACGTCGGTCGCGGCGGCGCTCATCGCGGCGGCGCTCGCCGGCGCGATCGTGCTCTACGACGGGCCGCTTAAGATGACGCCGTTCGCGCCGGGCGTCATGGGTCTATGCCGCGCGCTCAACCTGACGCTCGGCATCACCGCCTCCGGCGCACCCGGCACGGCATGGCTGCTTGCGCCGGCCGGCTTGATGTGGTTGTACGTTACGTCTGTCACGGTGTTCGCCCGCCGAGAGGCGACCGGCGGCACGACGGCGCGACTCACCGCGGGCACGATCGGCGTCTGCGGCGCCGTGGCCGGCCTCACGATGCTCGCCGGCGTTGTACCGGACTACCACCGCACGTCCTGGCTCATCGCGGGCCCGCTGCTTGCGGTCATCGCCTGGTTTGGCTTCACGGCCACGAACGCGCCGACGCCGATTCGCGTGCAGCGCGCCGTCAAGACGTTTCTACTCGCGCTCATCATGTTCGATGCGTGCATCGTGGCGATCGCCCGCGGCCTCTGGCCGGCCATCGTCGTCGCCGCCGCCGTCATACCGGCCGTGCTCCTCGCACGCGTTTTTCGAACGACGTAGGGGTCCGATCCAAACCCACCTGCGGGTGCCGCGCACGATTTGCCATGCGGACCAGCCGATGCTTGAAGTGCCACACCCGAAAAAGCGAACGGTACGGACCGGCGGGATCGTGGTGCACACGCCCCCGACTCAACCACAGAGGTGACTACACGTGCTCCGCGCCCGTGACGATAGCGCCCGGCAGCGACCCGGTAATGAGGCAGGGCGTGCGCTTCGTCTTCTCGCGGTACGCGGCCATCGCCTCGTCCAGTGCGCCGCGCGCCGCGTCCGTCGTGCGCATGAGCACGACAACCACACCGCCGCCCCCACGACCCGTGATCTTCGCGCCGAACACGCCGGCGTCGCGCGCGAAACGGCGAACAAGGCCGACGAGCAGATCGGTCTCGACGGAGCCGAGCCCGCACCGCTGCCCGTAGCTCCAGTGCGATGCATACATGAGCTTGCCCGCCTCGCCGAGTGCCGCCCCGTCTCCCTTGCGCTGTGCCCGCGCCAGGCACCCGACGAACCCATGCGCCCGCGCGTTCTCATAGATGTGGTGTTCCGTCCGCGACCGAACGTTGTATACGGTGGATGGATCGACGCGCGTCAACGGGTCACCCGTCTCAGCAAACAGGTCCAGAAACGCCCGCCCGCTGATCTTCTTGGGAATCCGATCGCGGAACCGAAGGATGTAGTCCTCGACCGAAAGATTCGAGACGTATCCGTTCCATCGCAACTCGTCATAGCCCTCATGCGCGACGATCCGCTCGATGACTACGCGCCCCATGAAGCTCGCCGTCCGGGCGCTGCGGTACTTGGCCGCCGCCGTCCGCGGTTTCGCACCACAATCAATGCCCACCAGCGCCACGCCGTCCGGCAGCGCGGTGGAGCCCACAGCCGTACACGGACAACACAGCCACTGCCCCAACGCACCCGCACGCCCGACCAGCGCACACATCGAATCCGCGGCGCCGACCGGCACACCGATCCAGCGGTTCTCCACCGTTTGGCATAGCATCGCCGCCGCGGCGGGCTCAAGCGACACATCCAGCGCCGACGCCGTCGCGACCAGCGTCGCCGCAGCCGCCGCTGCGTGCGCGCCGACGTCGCTCAGCTCATCCAGTTCCGATCCGATCGCCACAGAAACCCCGCCCCCCAGGTCGCGCACGAGCCCGCCACGCACCATCTCGAACAGCGCACCGGCCACACACCGCACAAGCCCCGACACCGGCCCGGCGCCCGACCCCCGGCCGTTGAGCGCGGCGATCGGATCGACCGCGTCGGCCAACGTCCGATCCGCCGGCAGCAGCGTGCCCGCGTGTGGTGTCGACCCATCCGCGCCGACGACGTCGATCGAAACCGCGCCGTCGCTGCGCGGGCGCACCGCCACATGCACCTGCTGCGCGATCGGCGTATTCACCACCAGACCGCCCGTGTATTCCGCAAGACCGCCGATGACGTCGAGCCGCCCGGGCGCACGCGCTACGCACGCCGGACCCGTACCGGCAAGCCGCTCTAGCACGCGCGCCACCCCGGGCAACGATACCCAATCCGCCGGCGCGCGCTCCGGCGCGGCACAGACCTCCGCCGGTCGCACAAGCGTGGCGTCACGTTCGCCCGTCATGCATCACCACCCGAGTGTCTCAGTTCTTCCAACACGGATTCGTCGACAAAGATGGGGGTATCCGTGCCCGCGCCGACCGCGATCGCGTCCGACGGTCGCGCGTCGACCTCCACCATCTCACCGTTGCTGCGAATGATGAGCTTGGCATAGAACGTCTGGTCGCGCAACTCGCTGATCACAACCTGCTCGAGTTGACCGTCGAGTTGCTCGATGAGGCGCTCGAGCAGGTCATGCGTCATCGGCCGCGGCATCACACGCCCGTTCGTACGGCGCTCGATCGCATACGCCTCGTTAAGACCGATCAGAATCGGAAACGCCCGCGCGCCCTCAGCCTCGCGAAGCACGATCATCGAAGCCTTCTCGTCAGGTGAATCGACGATCACAATCCGAGCGAGGTGCATCCTGACGAGCATAGTGGCCGTTCCGGTCATCGCAGACGGCCACACTAGTCGTGACCGCGGTACTGTCAAGATTCTGGACGAGACGCCGCATCGAGTATACCGCACACGCGCCCACGTTCACAAGGCCCGACCACACGCGCACCGCCGCACCCACCACGACTACCCCGGCGTGTCGCCCAAACCCCGGACAAGTTCGTCCCACGCGTGCGCGTCCATCGACGCGCTCTTGTCCGCGATCGGAAACGCCCCGTCCCGTACGTCACGCGCATACGACCGGAACGCGGTCACGAGCTCTTTTTGCAACTGCGCATAAACCTTCACGGACCCCGGCGGGTGGCCACCACCATACCCGAGGATATCGTGCAGCACCACGACCTGCCCGTCACATGTCGGCCCCGACACGCAACCGATCACCGGCAGGTCCGTACGCGCGCAGATGAGCCCGGCCACCTCTTTTGCGACCGCCTCCAACAGCAGCGCCGTCGCGCCGGACGACTCCATGATCTTGGCGTCCTCAACGATATGTTGCGCATCACGCGCCGACCGACCCTGTACCTTGTACCCGCCAACCGAGTGGATCGACTGCGGCTTGAGCCCCAGGTGCGCCATCACGGGGATCGACGCCGCCGCCATCGCTTCCACCGTCCCGGCGTGCCGGCGATCCACCTCGACCTTGACGCAATCGCAGCCGGCCTCCGACATGAACCGCCCGGCGTTACGGATCGCCGACTCGGCGTTGACTTGATAGCTCAGATACGGCATATCGCCGACCAGGTACGCCGTCGGCGCCCCACGGCGCACCGCCGCCGCTACCGTCACGAGTTGATCCATCGTCACCGGCAGCGTCGTCGTGTAGCCCAGGCACACTTCCCCGTACGTGTCCCCCACAAGCAGAGAATCGATCTCCGCCTCCTCAAGCAGACGCGCCGTCGCAAAGTCGTAGCACGTCAGCATCGTGATACGCTGCCCCTCGCGCTTGCGCGCACGCAACGTACCGATCGTCACCTTCCGTCGCCCGGACATCACACACCAGCATACGCACCCGCATCCAGGTTGACAACCGGCCCGGCACCGGACATCGTGCACCGCCACATGCCATGCGCGGCGCAACGGAATCGATCTTGTTGACACCCGGGGCACCTCCGCCGCGATGCCACGCGTGCGCAAAACGCGCCAAACGCCCCAAACGCAACGCCACGCTCGGCCTCCTCGCCCTCGCGGCCACCGTCGTCCCGGCATGCCGGCGCGGCGAGCCGTCCCCACAGACCCGCGAAACCAGAGACTTCATCGCCGTCGTCGGCGCCGGACGCACCGACCCGCTCTGGCCCGCGCTCAGCGCGACCGCGGCCAGGCTGCGCGGCCGCCTTGGCAAATACGACCTCCGCATCGACGCACCCCCATTCGTCTCCGTCAACGCCCAGCTCCACCTCGTCCGCCGCCTCGACCGCGAACACGCCAAGGCCCTATGCATCCAGGTCATCGACCCCCCGGCCACGCGCCCGCTCATCGAGTCGCTCCGGGCCCGCGGCCTGGCCGTCGTGACCATGGTCCGTCCGGTTCATGCGCCAGACCCGTTCAACCATTTCGGCTGGAGCGAGCAGGCGATCGGCAAACGCATGGCCGACGCGCTCGCCGACGCGCTCCCCGCGGGCGGTGACGTCGCCGTCATCGTACCGAGCGCGAACGGCGATGATGGGCTCAACCAGCGCCGCGCGATGTTGCGGCGCGGACTCGCCGATCATGCGAATCTCCGCGTCGTGTACGAATGCGCTTGCGCACAACCCGACGCCGCCCGACGACACATCGCCGACGCGCCGCGGCGCTTCCCTACCCTCTCCGCCTGGGCCGCGATCGCGCCCTGGCCCATCACCGGCACCACCGGCGACGTGGCCGAACTCCGCGCAGCGCCGCTCATCGTCACCGCGCACCCGCTCCCGCCGACCTGGCCGGCGTTCGACGCGGGCGTCAACATCATCGCCGTCGCGCCCGCCTATGAACAAATCGCACCCGCCGCAGTCCACGCCGCCTACGCAGCCCTGCTCTCCGCCAACACCACCCCCGGCCGCGTAGACGTGCCACTCCGTGTCATCGATTTGAAAAGCTACGCATCCTTCCGCAGGGATTGGGCACACTGGGCGACCGCACCGACACCGCCGCGCAACACGCCCGAGACACCAGACCCGTAGACGCCCGCCCCGGCGAATGTCGCCGACACACACACCGCTGCCCCACGTTGACCCGTGAGCGCCAGCGTGTGCGTGCCGGGCCTTGATTTACATTCGGCCGGGCACCGCATATCCATCGACGTCATCGGCCCCATCTCGACGTGACACGACGCCACGTAGGCGTCCACCTCTCCGGCGCCGAGTCCGGCGCCCGCTGGCGCCGAGTCCGGCGTCCGCTGGCGCCGAGGACCGCCGGCCAACGTGCCCAACCGGTCCGCGGCGCCCACCCCGGCAGTCCCATGTTTTCGTCATTTTCCGATTGACCGGTCACTTACCACGGGCGTAGCATCGAATGGCGGGCGTGGACGCGGTTTCTCATGGTGGGGTTGCACGACCGGCCGACCGGATCGGCCGGAGGGCTTGCGTCATGTTGCGTGGTCTCACGGCGTGTCGAACAAGGGAGGCCGAGCCTCCCGCCGAGCCACGGGAGCGCGACGCTCCCGCCGAGCCACGGGAGCGCGACGCTCCCGCCGCGCCACGGGAGGGCGAGGCTCCCGCCGAGCCGCGTGCGATGTCGAGACCAGGGCTCAGCAGGAGCCTGCCCCTGCCGATAGCGGTTCGCACGCGGGTTTACATACACGCTCGAACGGACAAGGACACACGCTCGGAC
>JBHHVO010000204.1:0-6249 GCA_046754365.1 Phycisphaerae bacterium
GAAGATGCCGAGCCGCTGACCGGCGCCGAGTGTGTGCAGCGCGTCGATCGAGCGCACGCCCGTCGCGAGCGGCGAGTCGATCGGGCGGCGGCTCAGCGCCGGCGGCGCGTCACGAAACACCGGGTAGTGCGCCTCCACGGTGAACCGGTCGTTGCCGCCGATCCGCCGGCCCATGCCGTCGAGCACGCTGCCGAGCATCTGACGCCCCACCGCGACATACTGCAGACCCACGCTGCTCGCGACCGCATCGCCCACCGCAATGCCCGATGGATCGTGCAGCGTCATCAGGATCGATCGATCACCGCGTACGCCGACCACCTGCGCCGCGACCGCCTCACCCCGGCTTCGCTCGATCCGGCACAGCGATCCGACCGGAAGCCGCAGACCTTCCGCCACGACGGTGAGGCCCGAGACCTCCATGATCCGTCCGGTCACTTGAAGGCATGACGCGCGGTCCAACAGCGCGACCTGACCCGAGAACAGACCCGTATCCGCGGCCACGCTCGTCATCCGTCCGCCCCCTCACCCAGCAGCAGCGACACCACCTGCGCCACTTGTGTATCGAGCGTGGCGTCGATGTCCGTGCGATCCGTGCGCACCGTGCAGCCGCCCGGCGCGACCGACGCGTCCGCGACCACCCGGGCGCCCGACGACACGCGCCCCGCCTCGGCCAACCCCTTCGCGAACGTCTCCATCGTCGCGACGTCGTCAGGATGCGCGCGGATCGTCAGGTCCGTCGCCGACCCGACCAGCTCGATCGCACGCCGGAGATTCGCCTGCGCCGCCTCGCGATGGAGCCGCCCGACCTCGAACGTCAGCTTGGTCGCGATCCGAACCGCCAGCTCAAGCACGTCGCGCCGCGCCGCGATCGCCAGATCGGTCTTCATCGCGTCGATCTCCGCAATCGCCCGCTCCATGTCACGAGCCAGGTGCGCATGTTGCGCGTCGAACCGCTCGATCGCCTCCGCGTACGCCGCCGCCTGGCCCGCCGCGCGGCCCGCCTCGACGCCTGCCGCGCGGCCCGCCTCATACCCGTCCGCACGCGCCTGCTCGTCAAGGTCATGCGCCTCGCGCCGCCCCGCGGCGATCATCTCCGCCGCACGCCGTTTGGCCTCGTCGATCACCGACTGCGCCTCCGCCAGGTGATCCGCCAGATCGACCGTCGCAAGACGCCGCAGCACGGGACCGGCGCGCCCTGCCTTGATCACGGTGGACACGGCGAAGCCTCCGTCGAGCGTGCGCGCCCCATCGCGGACGCGCCCTCGGCGCGCGCCGCCCGGACCGCGGCACGACATCCGTCGAAACCCGAGCCGTGGCGGCGCGATGTGCCGTTGCGCCACGCGCCGTGGCACGATGTCGATGCTCGATCGACGATCAAACGATGAGCTCCTTCTCGCCGCCGCGCCCGGAGATGATGATCTCGCCCGCGTCTTCGAGCCGGCGCACGACATCGACGATCTTCTGCTGCGCGCCCTCGACGTCGCTCACGCGTACCGGGCCCATGTATTCCATATCCTCCTTGATGAGCTGCGACGCGCGTTCCGACATATTCCGGAACACCTTGTCGCGCAGGTCCGGACTCGCCGTCTTGAGTGCGAGCGACAGGTCTTCGTTCTCGATCTCGCGGAGCATCATCTGAATCCCCTTGTCGTTCACGAGCATCAGGTCCTCGAACACGAACATGAGCCGGCGGATCTGCTCGACGAGATCCGGATCCTCCGCCTCCAGCGCCTCCAGGATGCCCTTCTCGGTCGCCCGGTCCGAGAGGTTCAGCACCTCCGCCACCGCCTCGACACCACCCACCTTCTGGAACGTCTGCGACACGATCCCGGACAGCCGCGCCTCAAGACCCTTCTCCACCTCCTTGATCACCTCCGGATTCGTGTTCTCCATCTTCGCGACCCGCGTCACCACCTCGAGCTGCTTGGCCGACGGCAGACCCGCGAGGATCTCCGCCGCCTTGTTCGGCGTCAGGTGCGACAGGATCAGCGCGATGGTTTGCGGATGCTCATCCTGAATGAACGTCAGGAGGTTCTCACCGTCAGTCTTCGCGAGAAACGCGAACGGCTGTTGGTGCACTTGGTGTTCGATCACACGCAGGATGCGCTGCGCCTGATCCGGCGACAGCGCCTGCTCGAGCAGCGACTTCGCATAGAGGATGCCGCCCTGCGACATGTATTGCTGCGCGAGCGCGAGGTTGTAGAACTCCTCGACGACCATGCCCCGCTTCGCCGGATCCACGACGTCGAGCTGCGCGATCTCCCGCGTGATCTCCTCCACCGTCTCCGGCTCGAGTAGGCGCAACACCGCGGCCGAAGATTCCGTCTCCAACGCCAGCATCAGGATCGCCGCCTTGGTCGTACCCTTGAGCGTGGATTCGCCCTGACTCGATGAAGACTTAGCCATCAATACCTCTGCTGCCGAACCGCCCCCGATGGAACGGATGCGCGCCACACGATTCAACGCCGTCAGTCCGTGGGAATGCGAATCCCATGCTCAAGGAAAGCGTCCTCGAGGCTCCACGGCGTTGCACGGCCCGCCACGCGGCCACGCCGCGGTCACCGTCCATGCATTTACCCCCAACAGCCCGTTGAAAAAACTGTTTCACGGGCGTTCAACACGCGATTCCACCGGTCGGGTACGTGTTCAGCGGATTTACGGACTCCGCACCGCACCTACCGCGTAGCGTCCGCCCCCTGTGCCGGACGTTGGCAGGCGAGACGCCCTCGAAGTTCCACGGCTGCCACGGGGGCCGGACGCTACACGCCAAACGCGTACCCGGTTGGAAACCGGCGCCACACGCACCCTTGTCTGTTACACACCGGCTGCTAACCAGACTCCTCAATCCACCGCCGGATCAGCTCCGCCGCCGAACGCGGATCCTCCGTCACCAGCCGGGACACCTCCTCGCCGAGTTGTCGGTACTTGAGCGTGTCCTCGTCGACCTCCTTGCCGGTCAGGAACCCCTCCGTCGTCTCCGCCTGTCCCACGGTTTGGGGACCGACCGTCAACACGCGTCCCTCGTCGTCCCGTACGACCTGCTGGGGCCCGTCGTCGACATCACCCGCGAGCATCTGCGACGACTTGCGCACGACGCGCGTCATCATGAACATGCTCATCATCGCCAGCACGCCCAAGCCGAGCTGCGGACCATACGCCTTGACGAACGCCACCGCCCCGCCCGTCGCGTCCGCGGGCATCGCGCCCGGCATCGCCCCCGCCACCGGGACCCACCGATCCCCATCCGACGTCCAGGACATATCCGTGTACACGTCCACCCGAACGTCTTCCGGACGCGCCATCACGATCCGCGACACACTCGCGGCCACCTCCGCGAGGTGTGCGTCACGAATGTCCTTGAACGCCTGATCGGTGTCGCTCGGATCCTCCGTGCCCGGCAAGCGCAGCTTGTAGAGTCCGACGATGAAACTCCGCGGAATGCTCACCGTCGCCGTAACGCTCTTCATCGCATACGGCCCGGTTTGGATCGTTTCCTTCAACGCGATCTGAGACGGGAAGTTCTCCGTCTCGCTCTTCTCTTTCGAGCTGGTCTCGCCGCCGCCCGCCGTGATCGCCGCCCCGAGGTTCGCCTGAACGCCGGGCTCGCTCGCCCCGCCGCCGGCCGCCGTCGTCGACTCCTCGGACGAATCCCGCTTGACCTCCGGTTTCGCGTACCGGATGTTCTCGGTCGTCTTCCGGTCCATATCCAACGCCACGGTCACGCTCGCGCGAACGCCGGGGATATACGACAACTTGTCCATGATTTTCGACAGCAGGTGGCTCTCGCGTTTCTTGACCTCGTCCAGATACCCCGCCCCGACGGCCTCGTCCGGATGCGGCACCCGGTGAGCGCGACCCGTCTGGTCCGTGATGAACACGTTGTGCGGCTTGAGCCCCGGCACGGCGCCCGCGACGAGTTTCGCCACGCCTCCCACCATCGCCTGCGATATCGTGCGCCCCGATCCCATCGTGATCGCCACAGACGCCGTCGGCACGTCGCTGAACCCCCCGAACCGGCGCTTCGTCTCCGGGTTGATCAACACACGCGCGTGTTTCACCCCGTCGTAGGTCGCAATGATCTTCGCCAGTTCGTTACCCTTCGCGTAGTTCTGTGCAAAACGCCGCTGCTCCGGTGACACGAACGGATTCTGGTCCACGAGAAGCTCATCCATGCCGTACAAACTGCCCTCCGGCAGCGCGTCCTGCGCGTTGAGCTGGCGTATGAGACCGGGTTGATCCGCCACGCGCACGTACACGCGCGTCCCGCGAATCTCGTACGGTTGCCCGCTCGCCTTCAACACCTTCTCCACGTCGGACAGCTCGTCGAAACTGAACTTGTACGGTACAAGCTCCACGAGCTCCGGCCGGGCCGACCACTGCGTCAGCCAGAGAATCGACACACCGACCAGCGCAGCGCAGAGCCCGACCGCCAAACGCTGCGACACCGTCAGCACACGCAGCCGCTCGCTGATCCGTTGAACAAGCTCTCGAAGCCGATCCATCGTGCCTGATGTCATCCCCAAGATGCGGCCGGGTCCGGTCCGGACGCACAACCCGCCGGACCGGATCACCCAGCCTCATGCCGATGCACCAACGGTCCTCCATGACCGGTGGGGCGCGGCGCCGCACGCACGACACCCCGATGCACAGGCCGGTGCATCACCTACACCCGAATCTGCTGTATCTCACCGTACGCCTCCACGAGCTTGTTCCGGACCTCCATGAGCATGTCGAACGCGATCTCCGCCTTGTTCACCGCGTGAAACACCTCGATCACGTTGTCCGCCTCGCCCGTCAAAAGACGCTGCACACCCTGGTCCGCCTCCGTCTGAAGCCGGTTCACCTCTTCCAGGCTATCCACCAGGATCGACTTGAAATCCCTACCTACCGGGGCGCTCGCCCCCCGCCCCGCGGGAGACGCCGGCGGTCCAGCCGGTCCCTGCGGCGCGGCCACGCCGCTTTGAATGCCGGGTATGCCCGTCGGATCCGTCATCGTCATGTCCCCTTCCGCATAGTCGCCACACGACAGCCCGCCGCCGAACGCCCGCCGGCGACCCAGCGACCGGCGCGATCGCGCGCTAGCGCTCCGTCGCGTTTCGTATGATGCGTGGCATCGGCAAGCAGCAGCTTGCCCGTGTCTCCAGACGTCCGAGGCGCACGGGCAAACGAGCCTGCACATGCCGCCCGTTGGAGCCCCAGCGCTACCTGCATCGATGCTTCACTTCACACATCATGGAGCGCTACGCGATCAGCCGAAGCGCACTCGACGCCATGGACTTCGCCGTCTCCATCACCGTCACGTTCGCCTCGTACGCCCGCGCCGCCACGAGTGCGTTCACCATCTCCGTGTGGTAGTTGACGTTCGATACGCGAACGTAACCTTGCTGCGCTCCGTCGCGGATCGCGTACGGGCTACCCGGCGCCCACTTCAGTCCGAACGGACTCGGGTCTTCGACCACCGCCGCCACGTGCACGCCACGCGCGTCCTCGCCCGCCGACGGGTTCCCCGGCGCCATCAGCACCGTCCGGCGGCGATACGGGATAAACCCACCACCCTCCTCGCGGTACGCGTCCTTCATCGCGATGTTGCCCGCGATCACATCGATGTTCGCACGCTGCGCCACCAGCGCCGACGCCGCGATATCAAGGGCCGCCAACATCACAGCCTACCCCGGATCGCCTTGATCGTGCCGTCGACGCGGCCCCGCAGCAGCGTCACCACCATGTCCTGCGACATGCCGGTCTTGGCCAACTCCGACATCTGTCGTTCGATCGACACGTTGGTCCCATCGTGAAACAGGATATTCTCCACCGGCACCTCGCTCGGCGTCACACGCAGCGAACCGGCATCGTCCGTCTCAACCTCATCGCCGTGCGCCACGACGAACGGCTTGTTCACGTCGTGCCCGCGCGCATCCAGTGCGTCGCGCAGCGCACGCTGAAAACCACGAACGTCGAGCTGCTTCGCGCGGTACCCGGGCGTCCCGTAGTTCGCGATGTTCTCGGCGATCATGTTCAACCGCGCCTGGTTGAACACGGCCGTCCGCACCAGCGCAGGCGTCGCACCGCGGTCCACGAGACTCGAGATCAACATCGCCAAAGCGCAACGCCTCCGCGGCCTCGATCCACCGCGACCGAACCCCACGTCTGCCACCCGGAAACCACCACGCAGCATCCGGGACCCGGCGCAACATCCGGGACCCGGCGCCGCCAGCTCGGGCTCACCGCCCCCGGCGCGACGGCCTCGGA
>JBHHVO010000205.1:0-6248 GCA_046754365.1 Phycisphaerae bacterium
TGATGCGGTCCGGCGGTTTGGGATCCGGTTCGGAACGTCACGACGTCCCCGTCGGCGAGCACGACCGTGACCGACGCGACGTGGTCCACGGTGCGACCGTACACGATGGAATGCGCACCGCACGAGTTGTTCGCGATCATGCCGCCGATCGTGGCGCGACTGCTCGTCGCGACGTCGGGCGCGAACTGGAGTCCGTTCGGCGCCACGTGTGCGTTCAGGTCGTCGAGTACGACGCCCGGCTCGACCGCGATCGTTCGACCACCCACGTCGAGCGAGCCGATGTGGTTCATGTACCGAGAGCAGTCGATCTGCACGCCGGCGCCCACCGCCCCACCGGCCAGACCCGTACCCGCACCGCGCGCCACGATCCCTACGCCCGCCTCGCGACACGCGCCCACCGTCGTGACCACATCCTCAACGGTCTTCGGCATCACAACACCGAGCGGCGTGATCTCATAGATGCTTGCGTCGCTCGCGTAGAGTGTCCGCGTTAGCGCGTCGAACCGTACGTCGCCTTGCACCGTGTGGCGCAGGCGGTCGGCGAGTTCGGTCATCGCTGAGGATCGGGGCCGGGGCTGGGGTCGCGCCATCGTCAACCGTTGCCTACCCCGTAATCGGGAACGTCGCGCGTTGAACCGCCATCCGCCGGTACATCGTCGCGGTCTTCTCGGCCATCGTGTTCATCGCGTGGTGGGTGCGCACGTGCTCGAGCGCGGCGGCCGCGAGGCGCCGGCCGAGCTCGCGATCGACGAGGAGCTGTTCCACCGCGGTCGCGAGCCCGTCCGGCGTCGTCTCGCGCACGACGATCGCCGTTTTCTGGTCCAGGAGGTGATCGGCCACCGTGTTCGTGCACGTGATCACCGCCATACCCGCCGCCATCGCTTGCAGGCTACCGGCGAAAAACGCATGGTCCACCGACGGACGTACGAACACGTCCGAGCCCGCCAGCACGTGCCCGACGTCGCCCCGCGGGTTCGCGAATGTCACGTGCGGCAGCAGTCCCACCTTCTGCACGAGCCGGCGAAGCGCGGATTCCTGCTGACCCTGCCCGAGCAGAAACATCACCACGTCCTGCTCCCGCGCGCGCAATGCCGCGACGGCGTGAATCAGGGCTTCGATCCCGGAGTCCGATTCCAGGTCGGCCGTGCACACGAGCGCGCATGTACGCCGCCCACGCGCGAAGCACGCGGGTCGGTCCGCCGCGAGCACGCCGGGCCGGATCAGTTCGATCCGGTCCGTGCCGATGTGAAGCTGTGACACCAGGACGTCGTGCAGCGGTGTGCTTGACGCGACGAAACGACCGACCCGCTCCGTGGGAATATGCAGGACCGCATCGCAGTCGGCCAGCGACGTGAGCTGGATGATCAGATCCGCGTCAAATGCCTCGGCGATCGCCACCGCGACGCCGAAGCATTCACCCGTGATCGCGTGCACGACAGTCGGCGGATGCGGCCCCCATGCCCCGATCAGACGGTTGAGACGCCGTCCCGCAAACGGCCAGGTCATCCGCGGATACAGCGTCGTCTGAATCGGCCCCAAACGTAGGCGTTCCACACGCGGATCCGGGCTCAGGATCCGCATCGCAACCGCCTGGTCCACCATCCCGACGGCGAGGTGCCGCAGCACGCTACCGAAACGCCTGAACGCATCGCGATCCACGCAAAGTGCCGCGTGCACCGCCTCGCGTTCATCCTGCTCCGGTTTCTCCACCATACCCCGACCACCCTACCCCATCCGCGACACGCTCACAACGCCGCAGCGATCGCCCACCGGTCTTGCACGCCTGATCCGCGCCGCAAGCGGAAGCGCGGAGGCGTCCCGCGGCGCCGGTGGGCACCGGTCGCCCGCGCCCCGGCCCGAGCTTCGCGAACCTGCCCGCGAAGCTGACGCGGACCCCGGTCAATTGCCGAACGAACGCGTTCGCGCTATGCTCCTGTTGTCGGTCGTGGCCCACGGCGCGGAGGGCATACCGCACCGCCGGGGCATGTGACACGGTGACACCCGGACCACGGTGGATGCAACGGGACAACGGCATGTCCACGCGTGCGAGCAACATGGTACAACGGTGAAGGTCTACCACGGTCTGGAAACCATTACGCCGCCGATCGAACGAGCGGTACTGACGATCGGCAACTTCGACGGCGTCCACCGTGCGCACCAGCAGCTCCTCGCGCAGGCGGGCCTGTTCGCGGCCAACACACGCGGACGGGTTGTCGTCATGACGTTCGATCCACATCCCCTCAGCGTCGTGGCGCCGGAGCGCGCGCCGGAGCGTCTTTCGCCGCCGGACGAGAAGCTTCGGTTGTTGCAGGAAGCCGGCGCGGATATCGTTGTCGTCGCCAGGAGCGACACGGCGCTGCTGGGCCTCGAAGCGGAAGCGTTCGTCCGGCGCGTCATCGTGGAGCGGTTTCACCCGACGCACGTGGTCGAGGGGCCGTCGTTCGGATTCGGGCGCGGGCGGGCGGGCGACCCCGCGCTGCTCCGCCGGTTGTCCGACACATACGGGTTCGCGGTCCACATTGTCGAGCCCGTCTTGCTTGAGGTCGATGCCGGCGCGTCCGCGCTCGTGTCGAGCTCGCTCGTGCGGCGGCTCTTGGGCGACGGGCGGGTGCATCGCGCGGCGCTCTGCCTCGGCCGACCGTACACGCTTATCGGCCGGGTCGTTCGAGGGCGCCAGCGCGGCCGGAACTTGGGTTTTCCTACGGCCAATGTCGCCGTAACCGGGCAACTCCTCCCGGCGGACGGCGTGTACGCGGGGCAGGTCGTTGTCGCGAAACCGATACCACCGGAGTCGGCACGCTATGCGGCCGCCGTCAGCATCGGCACCGCGCCGACCTTCGGTGATGGTCACCGTGTCGTCGAGGCGCACCTCCTTGCGTTCGACGGTGATCTTTACGGGCGCGACATCCGGGTCGAACTCATCCGGTGGCTCCGGCCGCAAAGACGGTTCGACTCGGCCGAAGCGCTCACGGAGCAGCTTCGCCGCGACGCCGCGGCCGTACGTTGTGACGACGGCACCGATGTTGTGGCCTGACGCCAACAGCCGGTCCGCGCGAACCGATGCGGACAAGTGTAGGGATTCACATGAACCCGGAAGCGATGATGCCCACGCCCGCCCCCAAGACGTTCACCGACGCCGCAGAGACCATGGTGGCGTGCCGCCGGCCCGTGTTGCTGACCCATGAACGACCCGACGGGGACGCGTACGGCGCGTTGACGGCGATGCGAGCCCTGTTGCGCGGTCAGGGTGTCGACGCCACGGCGATCGTGTTGGAACCGCTGCCCGACCGGTACGCCGTGTTCCAAAGGTATCCGCCGATCTCGGTGCTCGGCCGGGACGTCGAGACATCCGACCTGCGCGACGTGGACGGCGTCATCGTCGTCGACACGTGCAGCTACAGTCAGTTGGGACCCATGGCCGCGTGGGTTCGCGACACCGACGTGCCCAAAGTCGCGATCGATCACCATTGCACGCGCGACGAGCTCGCCGACGTCTACGTCATCGATGAAACCGCAGCCGCCGCATGCCTCATCGTGTATGACTTGGCGCGAGCGGTCCATTGGCCGATCGAACGCGACGCCGCGGAGGCGATGTTCATCGGCATCGCCACCGATACAGGCTGGTTCCGCCACGCCAACACCGATGCACGGGCGCTCGCCGCCGCTGCCGAGCTCGCCCGGCAAGGCGCCCACGTCAACCAACTCTATGACCGGCTCTACCTGAGCGACTCAGTCGCACGCGTCCGCCTGTTGGGGGCCGCGCTTGCGTCGCTCGAGTTGCTTTGCGATCGGCGACTCGCGGTCATGACGCTGCCCGCCGACCGGATCGCCGATACCGGGGCGTCCATCGCCGATACCGAGGACATCATCAACGAGCCGATGCGGATTGGCCGGGTCGTGGTCGCCGTCCTGCTCATCGACCAGGGCGACGGCGTCATCCGCGCCAGCCTTCGGAGCAAGCCGCCGTGGCGCGAGGATGCAGTCGATGTGGATGTCGCCGCGGTGGCGAGCGCGCTGGGCGGGGGCGGCCACGCACGGGCCGCCGGCGTTCGGCTGCGCGGGCCGTGGACCCAAGCCCGCGATACCGTCATCAACGCCGTGCGCGACGTGCTCGAGCGATCGTAGGCACCCCGACGCTCGCCGCTGTGTGCGCCGCCGCGGTTCCGCGATGCGCCGTCGGTCTCACCGCATGACGGGCACGAAACCGACGGACCAACGGCGCAGCAAAATGTCGTGGCAAAGCAGTAGCGCAGGCATCCTGCCTGCATCGTCATCGCATCGCGGGCAGGCTGGCAGGCCGCGCAACAACCGTACGCGGTACGGCCGCAAGCAACACATCGCGATCGGTCCGCGTCGCCACCAAGCACACGCGCATGTCGTCAGCGCGGCGCGATCAGGTTCTCGCGTTCGAGGTCGTCGCGGCGAGACGCCGACCCTCCGGTGCTGAAGAACTTGATGTGCGCCCCGGGATCGACGAGGAACAGGAGCACGAGTTCGTAGTCCCCCTTGAGGTGCCGGTTCTGGATCTTGCTTAACTTGCCGACCCCCCCCACCGTACCGACCTGGTCACGGAAATACTGCAGCTCGATGATCTCGTCGCCGCCGACATTGGCGATCGCGTATTCACCGATGAAGCGGTACCGGCGCCCGTCCGTGTCCTCGACCGTGTAGTTCTGGATCGTGTTCACCGCGAAGCTCAGCGCACGCCCGAGCGTACTGCGGGCTTGGAGACGCCCGACGTTGAGGTGAAGCAGTCGCTTGTCCGACGGCACATCAAACCGAGACACCGGGGGATCCGTCCCGTCCTCCTGATCCGCGACGTCGCCCACCAGGTGCCCGCTCGCGATCGCACCGCGCGAAATGCTCACGTTGTTCGTGCCGCGGTACGCCGTCAGCGTGAGCGGAAGCTCCTCCCCGAAGTGCGACCCCGCGACACGCGTCGTCAACCCGCGGACATTGCCACGCAGGTGGCTTGCCTGCCCGGATGAACCCGGGCCGGACCCGGCGGACGCCGTGGATGACGTCGACCCCGGCGCGGTCACGGCGGCGTCGGCGGTTGCGCCCGTGATATCGCCGTCGCCGGAGAAGTCCAGCGGCGCCCGCGCGGCCTGCTTGTACTCGATATACTCCGGCTCAAACCCGCGCGGAATCTCAAACACGACCTCGACCTCGTCATCGCTGCCGCTCAGCGGGCTGTAGATAGTGTCCACGACCGGCCAGTCCGCCTTGCCCTTCACTTCGTAGCGTATGTGCCGGCGCGCGTAGTTCGGGTCCGCCGCCTGAATCGCGATCGGGTAGTACTGCTCAAACGAAGCATCATCGTCGGTCCACCCCACCAGCCGAAACTGCCGGAGCGTGAACACGTGACTCTTCCGAACATCCCTTGCCTTTTTCTTGAGTTTTACGCGGACCGCCTGAAACGTGTACCCCGCCTTCGGCTTGATCGGGTCGTACGTGTCCTGCGGCACCTGCGCGGTCGTAGCACCGGTGCGCCGGCTGCGCCGCCGGATGACGCGTCCCGCCGATGTGAACCTGTAGACGAAATCAACCGGACCCGTGCGCACGACCGCGATGGACTTCGGCGGTGCATACCGGCTCACTTCACGATGCGTCGTGTTGACCCACCCCGCCGCCTGGATGATATCCGGGTTGTTGCGGCTGAAGCTCCGCGTTCCACTGAAGATCCCGTCCGACAGCATCGCCCCGATCCGCAGCGCGAATCGGTCGGGTTTGAGGAAGAGCTCCCGCTCCACCGCGTCTTCATCCGGCGGCTCCGGATTCGGCTCGCCCGGCTCTCTGTGGAAGTGGGCGACATCGAACCGCGCGTAGCCGAGCACCGACGTACCGAATGGAATCTGCTGCAGCGCGATCGCGAACACCCCGACGACCGTCAGCGCCGTAACCAGCCCGCACGCGCCCCCACCGACGCGATCCACGATCGACGGCACAAGACCCGCGCGGCGAAACGTCTGGTCGAACGTCACCCGTAACAACAGGAGCGGAACACCGAACGTCAGCGCGAGCGCGAGCGGAAACGCGTAGTCAGGGCGCCACCCGCTCAGCCAGTTCACCGCGACCCATTCGTACGTCCCCAGCGCAGCGCCGGCGCAACAGAGCGTCAGCACCATCATAATCATCGCGCTGTAGAGTCCGTGCATCCCCTGAAACAGCAGGACCGCGACGATGAACAGCGACAGGATGAGCGAAACCCACATGCGCTTAATCCCCCAGGCCCGCGCCGGCGCGAC
>JBHHVO010000206.1:0-6236 GCA_046754365.1 Phycisphaerae bacterium
TCGCCATCTTACGCATCGGCTTGTTCACTCCACGCAGATAAGCAACGAAGACCAACAAATCACCGGGTGTCATCTCTTTTGAAATCACCAGACGAACGCCGACATAAAGAATCGCACACAATCCCGCAGCCGAACCGAGTGATACGATCCGATAAAGTTTTGACTCTAGACGCGTGGCCTTCAGTCCGGCTCGAATGGAGCGACGGTTCTGCCGGGCAAAACGTTTTTGCTCGATGCGCTCGCGGTTGAACGCCTGCACGATCGACATCGCGCCAAGCACGTCGTGCGCGACCGACGCGATCACGTCCTCCTTCTCCCGCTGCTTCGTCGTCACCTGCCGGATCCGACGCGAGATCCGCACGCCCGCCCACATCGTCACCGGGACCGTCGCCAGCCCCACCACCGCCAGCACCGGGTTCAACGCGAACATCACCGCGATCATCGCCAGAATCAGCAGCACGCTCTCGCTCGCCTGCACCACCGCCGTCACCAGCATCTCACGCAACATCTGGATGTCGCGCGTAAGCCGCGTCAGCAGGTTCCCCGTGTGGTACCGCGAAAAGTCCGACGGCGCAAGCGTCTGAAGGTGCGCAAACAGGTGCCGACGAATCTTCCCCACCACACGCTGACCAGTCTGGGCCAGCAGTACGTCCCGCGCATAACAGAACACCGCGTCCGCCACCGCGATCACCAACACCGCACCGCACACCCAAGCCAGCGCGGAAAGCGGGCCCGACGACACCGCCGACATCCAACGCGACATCCACGACGACGCCGGAATGCGGTCACCTATGAGGATGTAATCGAAAATGACCTTGATCGGCCAGGGAGAGAGCACACGCATGCCCACGACGCCGAGCGCGCCGCAGAACGAGCCCACCAGCGCCCAACGGTGAGACCGCGTATAACCGTGGAAACGGACCCAGAGCGAGCGCACGCGGTCAAGGTCCAGCTTGCCGCCGGAAGTCTTGAACACGCGCGGAAGCATTACGACGCCTCCGCGACGCGCGATCCCGCAGACGGCGACCGCGCGCCACTGTGACCTTTTGCCGAAACCGCGCGGGCGCCGGCGGCGCCCGCCGCGTCCAGAAACCAGTCGTGCATCCGGCGAACATTCCGCCGCACGTCGAACCGATCCTCAGCCCGACGACGACCGTTGAGCGCCAGCGTCGCCGCCAGTGCACCGTCGGTCACCACGCGGCGAATCGCACCGGCCAGCGCCGCGTAGTCCCCCGGCGACACCAGCAGCCCGCTCACGCCGTCCTCGATGATCTCGGGCACCCCGCTGATCCGCGTGCTCACCGCCGGACACCCCGACGCGAGCGCCTCCAGCAGCACCGTCGGCAGCGCGTCCACGTTCCCGTCCTTCGCGCGAACACAAGGCAGCACGAAGCAACGCGACCGCCGCAGCAGCGCCTGTACCTCCGCCTGCTTCAGCGGACCGGCGAGTTCGACCTGATCACGCAACGCCGCACGCTCGATCAGACCCTGCAGCGCGCCGCGCTCCGGACCGTCACCGGCAATCACGCACCGCACCTTCAGACCCGTGTCACGCAACCGACCCACCGCGCGAACCAGATCGAGAAACCCCTTCTTCTCGATCAAACGCCCCACGCCGAATACCGTCAGCTCCTCCCGGGCGGCTTCCGGCACGTGGAACCGATCCAGGTCGATGCCGTTGTAGTTCACGCGAATCTTGGCGGCATCGACACCCGGAAGGTGATCGATCATGAACCGCCGGTTGTACTCGCTCACCGTCACCGTGAACCGCGACGCGTTGATCTTCCGCGCCAGCAGCGAGCGGTTCACGTTGTCCCGAAAGATGTCGAATGCATGCAGCGTAAGGCTGTACGACAGCCCGCCCACCATATGCGCCAACATCGCCACCGTCGCCTCGTTCGTCCCGAAGTGAACGTGCGCGTGCGCGATCCGGTGCTTCCGCGCCCAACGCAAAACGTGCCCCGCCTGAACCAGGTCCAACCAGCTCATACCCCGGCGCAACAGCACCGAGCCCGCCGCACGCGGATACACCCACGGCTGACGACGCAGCAGGTCCGAATGAACCCGCCAGGTCCTCCCGGGACGCTCCAACAGCGTCTCCGGGAAATAGTCCGCGGCCGCGTCCACACGGCACACCGAGTCGTGAAACCGCCCCTCGTTGCACTTGCGCAGCGAGCCGATCCGAACCGAGCAGCCCTGGCGCTCCAGCTCGAGCATCTCGTTCACGATGAACGTCTGGCTGAAACGCGGATACATCCGAAGCAGATAACCGATCCGCGGACCACGCGACGCCCGGCGCTCTACATTACCGTCAACCATGCTTACCTCAGCGCACCGCGCACTACCCCGCGTCGCCGCACGCCCGCGCGGTCCGCGGGCACCGCGCTGCCGCCGGGACGGCCCGCCGCGATGCCGCATGCTCGATGATACGCGACACGGTCCGTGCCGTGTCATCCCAACTGTGATAGTCCCGAACGATCCGCAACGCGTTGGTCCCGAGCCGGTCACGCAGCACCGGCGACCGGCGGAGCGTCGTCAGCACGCGGCACAGGTCCTGCTCATCCCCCGGATGGCAAAGCATACCCGTGACACCGTCCTGAATCACCTCCGCAACCTGCCCGATGTTCGATGCCGCCACGCACGTCCCGCACGCCATGTACTCGAACAGCTTCAACGGCGAGAAGTAGAAGTCCTGCATCGCCGGGGACGGCACCACCGCCACGTCCATCGCACGCACCCACGACGGGACCTCCCCGTGCGGCACCGAACCGACGAAACGAACCGCGTCCGAAACGTGCAACGACGCACACAACGATCGAAGCGACTCAAGCTCCGGGCCCGAGCCGACGATCGCCAGCCGGGCCGAACAGTCGTCCGCGAATGCCCGCGCAAACGCCGACACCAGCACATCCACACCGTGCCACGGCTTGAGACTCCCCACAAACCCTACGACAAAGTCACCGTTGAGCCCGAGACGTTCGCGGCACGCGGCACGCGCAGGCACCGACGCGAACGCGTCGATGTCCACCCCGTTCGGCACCGCGTGAATCCGCTCCCGAGGAATATCCATCGCCGCCAGCCGAGACGCCAGCGGCGCCGACACCGCAAGCACCGCGTCCGCGTGATGCAGCACGCGATGCTCGATCTGCGCGGCAAGATCCACCAACTGAAGCGATCGGAACCGGCGGGCCTCATCCGTAAGGATCGCGTTCACCTCGACGATCAGCGGCACGTCGAACGCGGTCGCCAGATCCACCCCAATGTGCCCGAACAACGAAAGACGCTCCACGATCGCATCCGGCGGAGACGCCTCCAGCGACGACACCGCACGCGCCGAAACCTGCGCATTGTACAACACGCAACGAAGCTCCCGCGCAACCGTCTCGTCAAGGTCGCGCGACACAAGCCACGCCTTCAGCGCCTTGGCCACCGCCTTGCCCGACCCCTCCCCCGTGTGTGGCACGCAACCTACCGGGTGGTCGTCGCCGGGACCGCCACGCGGACTCAACAGATCGACATCGTGCCCGAGCGCGCAAAGCGCACGCGTGATCGCGCGCAGATGAATCGACGCCCCCTTCGTCCCCGTCGGTGGGATGCCGAAATCGCTACACACATACAGTAACCGCACAAGCCCCTCCTATTCGCCAACCGCGATACCTCCGGCCCGCTTGCGCGACGATCGGTCAAGCATCGATGCGAACCGCCTGCCGACCCGTTTCAATCCATCCATATCCAACGACGCAGCCGTCATCTTGTGACCGTTCTGCAACAGGCCGTCCACGTCCTCGGCGAGACGCTCCGGCGTGAGCATGTCGCGATCCAGCGTGTGCACGACGCCCAGACGCTCCCACAACTTCGCCCGGATCGTCTGCTCCAGGCGCGGCTGCCGACGCGGAATCACAAGCGACCGCCGGGCCCGCGTCGCAATCTCACACAACGTATTATAGCCGCCCATCGATACGACAAGCTCGGCACGTTGGATCTGACACCCGAGACACGGCGCGAAGTCCAGCCACTCCACACCAGGAATCTCACCGGCTCGGCCCCGAAGCCGAACCGCCGCCTCGTCCGGCAGATCCGGACCACCCACGACCGTCGACCGGACACCCAGCTCCGATAATCGCCCCGCCGCGTGCGCCAGGTACGCCTCCAGCACCGACTCCCCGTCCGTACCGCCCCCCACGGTCACCAGCACACGCGGGTGCCCGTTCGTCATCGGCTTCGTATGCGCGCAACCGTCGCCCGTCACATAACCCACAAACCGCAACTTCTTGCGAATCGCCGGCGACAGCCGGTACTCCTTCGCCACGTCGAACACACGGCGCATGCCATACACCCACACCTCGTCGTAGCATGCCTCCAGCACCGGCTGGACCCCGCGGCGCGTCCACTCCGCGATCGTCGCCTCCGGAGCGTCCTCGATGTCGCGCATCCCGAACACGATCCGCACGTCCGGCCGATGCGCCCGCAGCCACCGCAACGTCGGCAACAGCTCGTTACAAACACCGAGCGGCGCCTTATCGACCAGCAGCACATCCGGCTCGAACACCTGAGCCGTCTGAAGCAGCAACGCGGAACGACACCGCAGCAGCTCCTCAGCAGGGATCGGAAGGAACTTCGACCGGTACGTGTTGTTGTCCACCTTCACAATCGCCGGGAGCTTGACGAAATCCACCGTCGGCGCGTGGCCCAGCAGCGAAACGTAGGGACTCCCCGTCACGACCAGGAACGACGTGCGCGGGTGTTCCCGCCCGACGTGCTCCGAAATGTTCAGCGTCCGGCGCAGGTGCCCGAGCCCGACACCATCATGGCAGTACGCCAAAACGCGCCCGCGCCGCTTCCCACGCATACTCGCAATCGTGCTTCTCGTGTTCACCCTACCGGTCATTCCTTAAATCCAAGGAGCCAACGGAGCCATGCCCCCCGTTTGCCTCCCCAACAAGGCCGCCGTTCGGGCGACGCCCAGTGCGACTGCGGGCAATGCGAGTTCCGAAGCACTTTGCATGCCGCACCCGGACCGTTTGCCGCCCTGCCTATCACCCAACACGCGAATCCGCCCGCCTCACAACGAACGCACCTGCCGTCCGCCGGAACCCACGACGCATCCGCGTCAACGCCACGCCTCCACTGCGCGATAACCCCCAAACTGTGGATACACCCGCGTGCCGCACACGATACAACCACGCATCCCCGCGGGTCGGCGGCGATGACCCCTCGCCCGCATCGCCGCACCCGCATCAGCATGACTGACCCATGCCGTTAAGAGCGGGTCCAATCCACTATAGCCGAGAATGCCGCCCGCCTTGACACGAAAACACGCGCGCACCCCAACATCCCGACATCCTCCCAACACGCGTCACCGGTTATCGGTCAGCGGTCCGCGCCGCGCGGCGTCAACACGTGTGCCCGTCGTGTGTCAATGGATTAATGCAACTCGTTGTGATTGGCATGAAACATGCGTATAATAGCCCATTGCCATGGGCGCCGGGACCACACGATTATCGTTCCTGCAGCGGCTGCAGGGGCGGTCCAACGAACTCAGTTGGGCCGAGTTCCACGACCGCTACGGCGAGCTCTTGTACCGCTTCGCGCGCGGACGCGGCGCGTCCCATAGCGACGCCGAAGAAACCGTCCAGGAAGTCGAGATCTCGCTCTTCAAGGCCATCGATAAGTTCCAGTACGATCCACGGAAAGGAAGGTTCCGAGGCTACCTCCGTACCGCCGTCGTCCGGGCGCTCGCGCGGCTCGCGCAACAGCGCGCGAACCGTGAGGTTCCGCTGGATCCCCAGACGCTCGACGGGATCACGCGCCAAGACGCCGACGACGACGCACAATGGGAGCGCGAGTGGCGCCTGCACCGGCTCCGGTGGGCGTTCCGCTCCATCGCGAACGAGTTCGAGCCGGCCACATTGGAGGCGTTCCGCTTATGTGCGCTCGCGCATCGTCCGGTCGACGAGACGGCCAAACAGCTCGGCATCAGCAAGGCCAGCGTCTATCAGGCCAAGTCGCGCGTACTCAAACGCCTGCGCGAGCGGATCGACGCGCTCGGACCGGATGATGACGCGTGGGGCTGACGCCGACCGGCCGTGACCCGTTCCGGCGGGCCGCACCATGTCGTCCGCAGCGCCGCGGGCAGGCCGCATCGCTTCATGGCCGACCGCCGCCGCGCCCGGTGATATGGCGGCGAATCGCTTTCTCTTGGCGTGTGTTTGAGCGGCCTCGTTCAGCGCCGCGCC
>JBHHVO010000207.1:0-6223 GCA_046754365.1 Phycisphaerae bacterium
GACCGCGACGTCGACGCCGACGACTTCGCGCTCTTCCAATCCGCGATGGACGGGCCGCTATGAGGGCCATAACCCCGCGGCGGCATTACCGCGCGGCGGCGCGGGGGCTGAAGGCGGTGGTGTTATCGCGGTTGCGGGTCGTTCTCGCGTCGCGGGTCGTTGTTGCGGGCGATGGTCGTGTGTTCGAGGATGGCGATGATGAGTACGACACACGCGCATTGCACCAGCAGGAGCACGGCGCTGGGCCACGGTACGCGCGGCACCACGACGGCTGACAACCCGGTCGCCGCGGTGGCCAGGTAGATCGTGAGCACGGCACCGCGCGGGGTCATGCCGCGCCGTACCAATCGATGCGAGAAGTGTCGATGATCGCCGCGCAGCGGGCTTTTTCCCACGCGCATGCGGAGCGTCACGACGCTCGCGACGTCGTAGAGCGGTACCGCGAGCACCAAGAGCGGCACGAGCACACCGAGCGGTGAGAGCGCGTGGGCGCGGTCATAGAACGTGACGAGGATCGTGATGACCGCCATGAGGTAGCCGACGACGAGGCTGCCCGCGTCGCCCATGAAGATCGATGCGGGCGAAAAGTTGAACGGCAGGAAGCCCGCGAGCGCGCCGGCCGCGACAAAGGCCATGATCGGGACAAAGACCTGACCTGCGCCCAACGACGCCGTGGCGAAGATCGCGGCGGCCACGGCGGCGACACCGGCGCTGAGGCCATCCATGTTGTCGAGGAAATTGAACGCGTTGGTGATGAGAACGATCCAGAACACCGTCACCGCGAACGACACCGGCGCCGGCAGGAACTCGACCGCGCGGATGCCGATTGGTCCCGCGATGAAGGCGGCGACGGCGAACTGCACCGAGAGTTTTGCCCATGGCCCCAGCGCACGGCGGTCGTCGATAAGTCCGACCACGTGTAGGACGACGGCGCCGGCTACGACGGCGAGCACCATCGGCGCCTTGGCGGCGATGCCCTCGGCGTGCGTGCGGACGACTTGGGGCCACCACGCCGCCGGGGCGTCCGTGAGCCAGACGACGCCGCAGCCGATGAGCAACGGCGCGCACGTGGCCACAAGCAGCGCAACGCCTCCGCCGAGCGCCACTGGTTGTGCGTGTTGCTTGTGGCCGGCGGGCGTGTCCACGAATCCGTGTTTCATCGCCCACGCGCGGACGACGTAGGTTGCAGCCGCCGAGAGGGCACACGGGCATGCGAACGCGAGGATGATGATGGCGGTCATTGGGGGCGGAGTGTACACGAGCCGGCCGCGTGTGACCACGTAGGGTGCGTGACGGGCACAGCGACCGGGGCGCGGCGGCTCGGCGGGGCTCGGCGCTGCGGCCGGTGGGCCGGCCGCGCGGCTACACTTCCTTAAGCTCGTGTCCGAGTTTTTCCTTTTTGGTCCTCAGGTAGCGTGTGTTGTGATTGTTCGGTGTTATTTCGATGGGTACCTGTTCGGCGATCGTCAGGCCGTAGACCTCGAGTCGGCTGACTTTCTTGGGATTGTTGGTGAGGATGCGTACGCGCTGGAGCCCCAAATCGCGGAGGATGTGGGCGCCGACTCCGTAGTCTCTTCGATCGGCCGGTAGGCCGAGCCGCTCGTTGGCCTCGACGGTGTCGAGCCCCTGATCCTGCAATTGATACGCGCGGAGCTTGTTGTGCAGGCCGATGCCGCGCCCTTCCTGGCGTAGGTACACGACCGCACCCTTGCCCGCGGTCTGGATGATTTGCATGGCGGCGTTGAGCTGTTCGCCGCAGTCGCACCGCGCGGAGTGGAACACATGGCCGGTCATGCACTCGGACTCGACGCGGACGAGTACGGGCTCTTGGTGCACGACGGGACGTCCGTTGGCGTTGAGCGTGCCGACGCCGCCGCAGCAGAGCGCCAGGTGTGGTTCCGGATCGACCGGCGAGTGATAGGCGATAAGGGTGAACTCGCCGAACCGCGTCGGCAGCTTGGTTGTGGCGCCTCGCTTTACAAACGGCTCGCGTTGCATGCGGTACTCGATGATGTCGGCGACGGTGTACATGCGGATGTCGTGCTGGGCCGACAGCCGGGCGAGGTCGGGCACGCGGGCCATGGTGCCGTCGTCGTTCATGATCTCGATGATCGCACCCATCGGCGTCATGCCGGCGAGGCGACACAGGTCCACCGCGCCTTCGGTCTGGCCGGCGCGCACGAGCACGCCGCCGTCCACCGCCATGAGCGGGTTGACGTGTCCCGGCCGAACCAGGTCCGCCGGTTGCGTGTCGGGCGCACACGCTACTTCGATCGTCTTGGCGCGATCCGCCGCCGAGACACCGGTCGTGACGCCGAACCTGGTGTGGGCGTCGATCGTCACGGTGAAAGCCGTCGCGAACCGCGTGGTGTTGTCGGGGGTCTGGAGGTGGAGGTTGAGCTCCTCGCAGCGGCGCCGGGTCATCGGCAGGCACAACACGCCGCGCCCGTGTTTGAGCATGAAGTTTACGGCCGCCGGTGTGATTCTTTGCGCGGCGATCACGAGATCACCTTCGTTCTCGCGGTCCGCGGCATCGGCGAGGATGATCATACGGCCTTCGCGGAGATCATCCATGGCCTGGTCGATTCGTGAAAACGGCGGTCCAGTCATGCGGTGGTCATCCTTAGCGGCGCCCGCAACGCGCGCGGGTGTGCGCGGCACATGGCCCGCCGCGCGTCCGCCGCGAAGGCACCTTCCTCACGGTCGGGGTTCGGAAAGACCGTGGTCGGCGTCGAGTCGGCGTCGCCGGACCGGTATCGGCCCGGTGATTCAGGGCCGCCCGTGGCGCAGGATCACGGAACGTCAAGCAGCCTATGTGCGCGTCGTTCCGGGGACTGTTTGGGGCCTACGACCGACCGTCCACGTGGTGTTCCGCCGCGAAGCGATTACCTAGCCGGACATAGTCCACGAGCGCGATGACGGCCAGCCCGCTCGCGCCCCACCACAGGATGCGCACCCCAAACCCCAGCACGTCCGGCAGATCGGGGGCGATCAACACGACCGCCACCATGACCAATTGTACCAGCGTGCACGCCTTGCCCCAAGCCCGCGGCTGAATGAAGTATTGCCCGGTCGTGGCGTACACCAGGCCGAACCCGATGACGGTGAGGACGTCCTTGCCGATGGCAATGACGGCCACCCAGCTAGGCAGGATGAAACCCGGCACGCCGGTTGTGTCCAGCGCCAGGATCACCATCGCACACACGACCAGGAGTTTGTCCCCGACCGGATCGAGGAACCGGCCCAAGGCGGTCTCCTCGCGGAGCCGCCGCGCGAGAAAACCATCGAGCGCGTCGCCGAGCGCCATGACGCCGAAGATTCCGAGGGCGACATAGCGCATGCCGGACCAGGAGGTGTTCAGGTTGAGCAGGCAAATGACGAGCGGCACATTGAGGCCGATACGGGCGATCGTGATACGGTTCGGCCAGTTGAGCCACTTCATGGGCCGGCGCCCGGGGTCACCGTCGCCGCAGCGTGGGGCCTGAAACAGCGGTCGGCGAAGCGCGCCACCGCTTCCGCCGATGCGGGACGCTGAAGCACCTCGTAGCTCCCGTCACGCCGGACAATCACAACGGCCGGCAGGTCCGTCACGCCGAAACGATGCGTGGCGTCGTTGCCGCCGAGCCACCAGGTTTCCAATCGACAGTGGACGGCCGTGCCGAGGCGTCTGTACACCTCGTGACACGCGAGCACCTTGTTCAGGCGGCGCCAGTCCATGGTCAGGGGACGATAGAACGCGATCACCAGGGGTCGGTCCATACGTCGTGCGGCCGCTTCGGCTGATGCGAGTGAACGATGCCACGTGTACGCGGCGCGGTGCGGCAGGTGTGTGTCGGATCGGGCTTGCTCGCCCGGCGCGACGGCATTATCGAGAAACGCTTGTATGGCGGCGGGCGCTGCGCGGCCCGTACGCGCGTGGTATGTCCCGTCGCCGTGTACAACGATGAGCGCTGGTCCGCGGCGTACGCCGAACTGCGCCACGTACCGCCGGTCCGCTTCATGGTCGCCGTAGAGCATGCATCGGATGTACTTGGTGAGGCGCTGCTTGATCGCCGGGGCGTTGAGCGACTCGACCAGCGGCGTGTTTGCGCTCGGATCCGCGTCGTGGAAGAAGATGAACAGCTCGTGCCCCGTCTCGCGCACGCGGGCCTCGGCGGTATCGTAGTCGGCGGCCCAGCCACCCGCGGTAATGCGCTCGAGGCTCGTACACCCGCCCGCCGCCATGAGGCACAGCGCGCCCACGACGCACCGCACGACACGGTGTGACACCGCGCCGGCTGTGCGCTCCCTACACTGATCCACGGTTGGTCCGATCATGCATACAAACCCCCACACTGGCCGGCACGAGCCTATCTTCGCGATGCACGACCGGCCGGAGTCCTTCGGGTGCGCCGCAGTTGACTCGCCCGATGAGCAACGGCTGGCGCGGCGACCGTGCCGACAACCGGGCGTGGAAGTCTATCGTCTGTCCGCGTTTGCGGCAACAATAAGGTGGTGCGCGGCACACGGATGAGCTGCCACGAGTTGTGTGACCACAGGTAGTGTGGTCGTTTCACGGGGCTGGCGCCGGACGTGACACGGGCGACACGCCTCGAGCCGGACGCTGCGACCACGCCGGCATGTTCCGTGGCGTGGTCGTCCACCGCGGCAAGGGGGTTCGTTGCGACGACTCATCGTAAGACGACCGGCGGACTTCTGGACACTCCGTCACCTTGTTCTTATCGGGCTTGGGTTGGGATTCGGGGTGCCGTGCGGCGTTTGTCTTCCCCTGATGGCCGTGTTCGGGGCGAACAGGGGTCCGGGGCACTCGTTTGTCCCGTCTCAGGCCGAATGGAACATCGGCATCGGGTTCGCCGCGTACGTGCTGGTGTGGTTGGCTGTGCCGGTGGTCCGATGGTCGAGGATCAAGCGCCCGGGACACGTGTTCCTTTGGGGAATCGCGGTGAGCGTGGGTGGGAATATCGCCTGCCTCGTGCTTTCCGCGTGGTTTCTTCGCGGGCCGCAGCACCTGACGCTGGGTATCGGGTTCGACGCGCCACTACCCGAGGTAATCGTCGCCGTCGCCCACGGTGCGTTCGCCGTCACGGTCTGGTCTGCCGCGCTTGGCTGGTGTCTCGTTCGGGGCGTTGCCATCGTGCGCCAGACAGGCACGCTGTGCCCGACGTGTGCGTACAACCTTGCCGGGAACACGTCGATGACGTGCCCGGAATGTGGGAGCGCGTTTACGTTCGACGACCTCGACACCACGGAAGCGACGTTCAAGGGTCAGGTGATACGAGCCCGTGACGCAGCGGCGGCACCGATCGGGAAAGCGCGCACGGGGTCGGCCGACGCCGAGCCACCGAGCCGCTGAACGCGGCGAGCCGCCGCGCCGAGTCTACGGCTTGCGTCCGGGGCGGGCGCCACTCTTTCAGCGGGCGGCTACGGCGCTCGCGGGCCTGTTGTTTGTCGGCGGGGTGCATGCGGCGCCGGTCGCGGGGCGGGCTCCGGCGTGGTGCCTGCTTTGTACTGTCGCGCCGCGATGTTCATGTCACGCTCATCGAGGACACCGTCGTTGTTGAGGTCGGCGACCCTGAGGTGGCCCAATCCGCGCGCGGTCAATTCGCGGAGCGTGATGGACCGCCTGGGTACGCGGTCCTCGTTCGGGTCGACGATGGGGTTGGGCGGTACGGCGCAGCAGTTGGCTTCAGCGGTATCGAAGAAGTTCTGGGAAATGAACGTGAAGTCAAAGGAGTTGACCAACCCATCACCATTGATGTCGGCGTGGAACGGCGGTGTCGCGCAGTCCGTGACGGCGATGGTTGTACCGATGAGGCTGTGGAAGATACCGAAGTCAACGATGTCGATGAAATCGTTGTCGTTGAGGTTTCCACCGGTCAGCCAGTGTCCGCCGGCGTCGCGGTCGCCTACGAATGTCGCGGAAAACGTGGTGCCGTCGTCGCTGAAGTCCGTGGCGGTGCTCCGTAGCGAGTGGAGCTCGTC
This sequence comes from Phycisphaerae bacterium, assembly GCA_046754365.1. Lineage (GTDB taxonomy): Bacteria > Planctomycetota > Phycisphaerae > UBA1845 > UBA1845 > JBHHVO01. The sequence goes on from JBHHVO010000207.1 coordinate 5,983, forward strand.
GCGTGCGGTGATGCATTCGTAGAACCCGGCCGGCACGAGCACCGGGACGCCGATCGCGACGCCGTCGACGAACGTGATTTCCTGCTTGACGGTCTCCTGGGCGAAGCCGCACTGGAACAACTCGAACGTGATGCAACGCGTGAGCGGGCTCACGGCCAATGTTGGGGAGAGCTGTATCGACACGTCCAACTGGCTGACGGCGGTGACGACGACATCGAATGCGCAGCTTCCGGTGACACCG
>JBHHVO010000208.1:0-6221 GCA_046754365.1 Phycisphaerae bacterium
GTGCCGGACCCGGGCGATGCCCCTGCGCAGGCCCACGGGCCGAGGCGGGGCTGGATGCCGCGGATGGTTGCGGATCGCGTCGTTGCTGTTGGACGACCACCCGCACCAGGCCCGCGCGGCCGCCGGCGCCGGTCTGTACGCAAAGCAGACCGGCGACGCCGTCTAGAACGGGAACGCGACCTTGTTTGACGACGTGCACCGCGAGCGGGCCATGCACGCTTCCGGTGACGGGATCTTCATCCACGCCGACGACCGGCGCGAAGAACCGCGACTGCACACTGATCGACGGTGTGAGCGTGTTGAGCGTGGCGACGCAGAGTCCGCGGACCCGCTCGCGCCGCATCATCTTGATGAGCGGCCCGCGCTCGGATCGAAGATCCCCGAGCGTGCGCACGTCCGCGACGAATACGATGAGGTCGCCGTCCTGCGTCTTGACGGCCGGCATGGAGCGATCCAGCGCGTCCGCGGGCACGTGGAGCACTTCCGCCATCTCGAAACCCGACACGGTTACGGGCACGAGCGTCGGCGCCGCCAACTCGAGCCAGATGATCCGGTCGGTTCGACCGCTCCGATCCGTGCCGTCGCCGTTCGGTCGGGGTACCACGAGCGCGGTCAACACGCCGGATTTCGTTTCGATACGTGTGACGCTTCCGGCGTCGGGATCGGCCGACATCCCACTTGGGGTGACGTCAAGCGGACACGCCGCAGGCGCACCCGCGACGGGGGCGTCGCTTGTCGGGCTGCGAACCACATGCTCGCCGCGCACCGGCCCATCGGGCGTATGGAACACGGGCGTTTCGTCTGACGTGGCCAGGACATGCAACGCGGCGATCGTGGCGTGACCGCACATGGCGACCTCGGTCGTCGGCGTGAACCAGCGGAGCCGGACGTCGGCGTCCGCGGTGGTGGGTGGCAGGATAAACGCGGTCTCGCTCAGGTTGAACTCCGCGGCGACGGCCTGCATGTGCCGGTCGGTAAGCCCGTCCGCCTGCAACACGACGGCTGCGGGGTTGCCCGCGAACCGCTCAGCGGTAAACGCGTCGACGACGCAATACGGTCGCCCGGCTGCCGCGTCGGCATCGCCCACGCTAACCGCCACCGCCCGCGCCGGGGTCGTCCACCCGCTCACCCCGCGACCAGACCTCTTCGTGATTAACGGACCCGTCGGGATTCCAGTACGTCCAGACGCCGTCCTGCTCGCCGTCCAGGTACGTACCCTGAACGTACAGGTTGCCATCCTTGTACCACCACGTCCACAACCCGTCGCGTACGCCGCGCACGTAGTCTCCCTCGGCGCGCTTCTCGCCACTCGTGTACCACACATAGGTCGTACCGTGGAAGAGCTTGACACCGTGCTCATCCACAAGCGGCGTGCCGGTTTCACTCACCATGACGGAGTACTCCGTGACGCCGTCCTCCGAGTCAAACCGAATCACACCCAGCCTGGACGGGTCCGGTTCCGTGGTCTTGCCGGCGGATACCGACGCTTCGCCGTCGCCCGCGGCGACGTCCTCGGCCACAACGGACGCCGTGTCCGTGGGCGCCCGGCGCGCACCGTCCACGTCGAAACGTGACTCGTGTCCGCACGACGTAACGCCGGGCGCCGAAACGCCGACGGCCACGCCGAACACGAGCGATGTCATCCGCACGCCTCTGATCCTGAGCACTGCCGTTGTCATCTGCAACCTCAACCCTTGACCCCCAACGTTTCCGCTGACACCAACCCCAACGTCCGGTCGGCGGAACGTGCCGCCGCATGCTACGCGTGACGCGACGGACCGGCGACACGGCGTTCACGCGGCGGACCGGCCCGAAACCGGTGGTGCGTGCGATCGATCGCGCACCCGTACCGCCGATCACCACCCTGCGCGCGCCAGGCTACGGCCGCCCGACCCGTCGAACAGATCCGACGCCCGGCGCCTCCGACCCATCGTCCCAATCGAACACGAGACCGCCGATCCGGGGCGCCGGTGGACCGCGATCAAGGTGCACCGCGAGCCGCCGCACGCGTCGACCGATCCCATCACCGGATGCGCCGCCCGCGCCGACGAGGTCCCGACGATCCACGAGTTCGTAATCGTACGCGGCGGAGAACCCGAGCAACACGAACCGACCTCCGATGTGCTCGGTGCGACATACCACGCCGACACCCCGGGCCAGCCACGCGTACTCCTCGAGCCGAAGCGTGAGCCACCACCCGAGCCGCAATTCACTGAGACCGCGCAGTCGAATGCAATCCTCATACCGGCGCCCGCACGCCGCCACGGTCTCATACCCCTCAAACCAAACACGCCGCGTGGCACGCCCCGTCCACAGCGCGGTGCCCAAAGAACCGCACCGAGGCGAACGCAACCGACGGCGCCCCGGCCGTCATACGGGCCGGCCAGAGCGGCACCGGCGGATCGAATTCCAGAAACACACCGAGCGAGAACCCATCCGCGCCGCCCGGCCAGTCCACCGCCGGACGTGCCCCCGCAAGCTGCGCCACGGCCCCGGCGTCGGCGGTCCGTCCACCGCCGGCCTGGCCACCGCCGGCCGCCGCAGGTCCGTCGTCCGCGTGGTGGGCGGACCCGGGTGCGGCGACGTCATGCGACTGCGCGGCGACGTAGTGCGACAGCGGTTCGCGGACCCGCCCCGTCAATGAACCCTCGACCCGGCCGACCGCCGTGACGCGTTGCTCGTACCGAACCGGGGTGTTCATCGGATGTCGCCGGTCGCGCCGCTGGAACAACCGCTGCGTCCACGCCTTGGTCGACGCGTAAGCATGTAGATCGACCGTGGCCGATCGCGGGACCGCCGCGACCCGGGCCATCGATGGCCGCCACGCCGCGGTGCATCCACCCGCGACGTAGAGACCCGCGATCGCGAGCGCGACCACCGAGACACCGAAACGCCGGGGTGTGGGTGTACACACTGACGGACGAGCGTTGCTGCCGGTACATCCAAACACACCGGAGATTCTACATCGCCGCGGCCCGCACCGCATCACACGCGCATGCATCGGCACACCCGGCCGACTCGACGGCGCTCACCGGGCGTTGTCGAACCTGTCCGCGCAACGTACAATCGTATGTGTTCCATGCGGCGCTGCCCCACGCGCTGGAGCGTCGTGACATGCCATGGCCGGGTCGCATCCCATGCAGAACGCTTACATGACCCTGCGGCCGGGGCACACAGCGACGTGTCACGCGTCGCGCTGCTGATGTCGATAGAGGTAACGACGTGCACCGACGACGCATGACCGCCGGCATCCCCGATCACGGCGCGAGCGCACGGTCGGCCGCGCCCGGACGCACCCACGTGACGTCCGGCGCCGCGCCCGGCGTCGCAGCCGGGATCGTCATCGGCGCGCTCGCGACGGGCATGCTCCTTGGCCTGCCCGCGGGCCGCGCGTCGGCGCAGACCGCCGTGCGGATCGCGACATGGAACATGCAGGACGTCGGTGCGCCGGGTTCGGCGTCTTACAACGCCGCGCTCGCGATCCTGAATCGCATCCGGCCCGACACACTCAGCATCAACGAGGTCAACCCGATCTCCGGCGGCGACGCGCAGGCGCTCGCGAACTTCCTGAGCCTCGCGGGCGACGCGGGATACCCGCATACCATCTTTCCCGCGACGAATCCGCTCGGGACGCTCCGGAATGCGTTTATGAGCAAGTTCCCGATCATCACGTCGACGATCCACACCGCGGCCGAACTGTCCGGCGACGCATCGGCCAACGACATCACGCGCCTCATTATCGAGGCCACGGTCGACGTGCCCGGTGACACCGTTCCGCTGACGCTCATCGGCGAACATTGGAAGGCGTCGTCCGGCAACAACAACGAGTTTCGACGCGCGGTCGAGTCGATCCGCGTGGCCCAGACCGTGAGCGGGCCCGGTGCGGCGTGCCCCGCATTCGTGCTTGCGGGCGACATGAACGATGTCATCGACACGGTTCCGCACCAGCCCGACCCGTTCGTGGCGCTGCCGCCGGGTCTGCCCGGCTCGTTTCACCTCGGGGCGGACCTGGTCGCGGAACTCGCCGGACCCGGGATCGTCAACAACCCGTTCTTTTACCTCGAAAGCGACGCGTGGGCCGGCGCGACCGTGCTCGATGCGCTCCAGCTTGACGGCGACGATACGACCCACCCCGCGACGAACCGACGCATCGACTACGTGTTCCTCAGCCCGGCGATGCTCACGTTCGCGCCGCATGCGGAGGTATACGACTCGGCCGATGAGGGGCTCCCCGGCGGGCTTCCCAAGTTCGGCAGCCCGCTCCCACCCGGGACCAGTGCGACCGCGTCCGACCACCTGCTCGTGTTCGCCGACGTCACCGTACCGCCCGCCGGCACGGCGACCGACCTCGACGGAGACTGCGACGTCGACGGGGCCGACTACGCGATGTTCCAGATGTGCTTCACCGGACCGGGCACCACGCCTGCACCCGGTTGCGCCGCCGCCGACATGAACGGCGACGGCGCCGTCGACATGACCGACTTCATCATGCTGCAGCTAGCGTTCACCGGCCCGCCATAGCCACCCGCTCGGACTTGCGCACCCGGCGTATGATGGGCGCCATGCGCAAGCGGATCGGCGCCATGGGCAAGCGGATGGGTGGCGTGGGCAAGCAGCAGCTTGCCCGTGTCTCCCGGTGTCCGGGGCGCACGGGCGAACGCGTTTGCCGATGCCACCCGCCGATCCCGGATTCGACGAAGCGGCGATCCCGGCGTGCCATCGAGGTTCGTAGCGCTGTCATGCGAGTGCGGTGTCCGCGAAGTGCCTCGACGTGAGATGACAAAAAACGCCGGCCGCGGCGGCGACGCCGCTTGCATGCGCGACGCTACCGCCTCGGCCGGCGGGTCCTGATACCGGGATGCTGGATCCTGGTACCGGATGCCCATGTCTCTATGATCCGCCGGCGCCGCTCAGAGGGACGGCGACCGCGCCGCCGCCCGCACGCGCGGACCGGTCGAAGCGCTACATCCGGCGTCTGCGATACCGGCGTGACTGAGACCGGAGCCCGAGCCACCCGAGCATCGACAGGATCATCGCACAACTTGCCCCTTGCCCGCACGCACCGCACGCACGGTTGTCCACCACGCATGTCGGTGTGCACGCGTCGCCGACGCCGTCGCCGCTCGTGTCGAGCTGATCGGCGTTCACCACGTCCGGGCAGTTGTCGCACACGTCGCCGATGCCGTCTTCGTCGGCGTCCGCCTGATCCGCGTTCGCGATGGTCGGACAGTTGTCATCCTGAAACGCGATGCCGTCGCCGTCTTCGTCATCAATCGGCTGCTCGGCCGGCGGCTCGTCCGGCGGTGGCGCCGCGGGCGGACACGCATTGCCGACGCCATCGCCGTCCGCGTCCGTCTGATCGGCATTGGCCACGTCCGGACAGTTGTCGCACGCGTCGCCGACACCGTCGCCGTCACCGTCGGCCTGGTCCGCGTTCGCCGCGTTCATGCAGTTGTCACACGCATCGCCGACGCCGTCGCCGTCCGCGTCGGCGTTCGTCGAATCGGGCACAACCTGGCACAGGTCACACGCGTCGAACACGCCGTCCAGGTCCGCGTCCGTGTTGGCACCAAGATCACACGCATCGCACGCGTCCGGGAGGCCGTCGCCGTCCAGGTCCGCCTGATCCGGACCCTCCCCGCACACGTCGCACGCATCCCCCACGCCGTCGGCGTCGGCATCCGCCTGACCGGGGTTGACGTCGTTGATGCAGTTATCGCCCGTGTCGCAGAGACCGTCCTGATCCTCATCGTCGCCGTCGTTGGTCGGATCGAACGAACCCATCGCACAGTCGTCGCACCCGTCGTTGTCCGTATCGCTCCCGCATTGCGTTCCGTCGGCGGGCACCGCGTCACACACGTTGCCGACACCGTCACCGTCATCATCCTCCTGGCTCGGGTTCGGCAGGTCGACACAGTTGTCGCACGCGTCACCGTGGCCGTCTCCGTCGGCGTCGTTCTGATTCGCATTCGGATCGTTGATGCAGTTGTCGGTCGAATCGTCCACGCCGTCGCCGTCGGTGTCGGTCCCGCCGCCATCGCCACCGTCATCGCCACCACCAGGGGGCGGGGGAGGACAGGCACCGCAGTCCGCCGCGCACGAGTTACAATCCTCGCTGCCGTTGCACGCACCATCGCCGCATACCGGCTGGCAAGCACCGCAGTCCGCCGCGCACGAGCTGCAGTCCTCGTCCGCGTCGCACACGCCGTCGCCGCACATCG
>JBHHVO010000209.1:0-6165 GCA_046754365.1 Phycisphaerae bacterium
GAGCCTCGGTGTCTCCGGCTCGGCGGGAGCCTCGCTCTCCCGCGTGGCTCGGCGGGAGCCTCGCCCTCCCTTGGCTCGGTGTTCCGGCGTCAGAGGCCGGTGGTGTCGAGCTCGGCGAGCCGGGCTCGGGCGACGCGGGCGGATGCCGTGTTGGGAAACACGCGTACGGTATTGCGGTACGCCTTGACGGCGGACGCGCGGAGGTCGAGGTCGCGGTACATGCGATCGGCGTGGTAAACGCCGATGAAGGCGGCCTTTTCGACCTGCCAGCGCGCCTGGTCGATCGCGTCGGGTTTCGCGAGGGCTTTGCGGATGCGCGCGAGGCGGGCCCGGCGTGCCCGCCTGGCCCGCCAGCGTTTGACGGCGGCGTGTCGGGCGTCGGCCTCTGCGGTGACGAGCGCGAGCTCGGCGATCCGCGGGTCGGGTCGGGGGTCGGTGCGTCGTTCGAGACGCGGCTCGGCGGGAGCCTCGCCCTCCCTTGGCTCGGCGGGAGCCTCGCCCTCCCTTGGCTCGGCGGGGGTCTCGCCCTCCCGGAGCATGGCGGTCTCGATGTCGGTTGGGGCGGTCGTGTCGGTTGGGGCGGTCGTGTCGGTCGCGATGAGGCGGTGTGTGGCGTGGCGGCGTGGGTCGGGTGCGCCGAGCGGTGCGAGGAGCGTCCAGCCGGCGGTGGCGGCGAGCGCGAGGATGACGGTGCGGCCTACGACGCGCGTGACGCGGCGACGGCGTGCACGATGGGTGAGGCGGTGGATCGCGTCGTCGGTGGGGTGCCAGGGGGTCGGGCGTGGCGCGTCGGCGTCGGCCCGTTGCAACAGGGTTTTGAGTGGGTCCGCGTGCATTGCGTTACACCTCCGCGAAGTCGGCGAGCGCGTGCTTGAGGGAGCGTCGCGCCCGGGTGAGCCGGGTCTCGACGGTGCCGCGGGACACGCCGAGTACGCGGGCGACTGCGTCGGTCGGCATGTCCTCGAGATACCAGAGGACCACGACCTCGCGATACTTGGGCCTCAGGTGGCGTATGGCCCGGCGGACACGGACCAACTTGTCCGCGTCGTCCGGATCGGTGCGGTCGGGCGCTGCCGGGGGCTCGCCGACCGCGTCGTACGGCTGGCCGCGAAGCCAGGCTCGGACGGTTCGCCGGCGATGATGGCGCCGGCACGTGTTGATCGCGATGCGCGTGATCCACGTGGCGATCGACGCGTGACCGCGAAACCGATGCACGGCGGCGAGCGCGGTGACGAGGACGTCTTGCACGACGTCTTCGGTGTCGACCGACCAGCCGAGGAGGCGGTGGACGAGGCGCGCGACGCGGTCGCGGTGATCGGCGATCGCCCGCGCCGCGGTGGTCAGGCGGTCGGGCATGCCGGACGCTTCGGTCCGGTGCCCGGTCGTCGCGTCGACGCGCGGGGCGGTCACCGCGTCGGATTGCCCTGCGGCTGCGAGCGATTCGGTCATAACTACCTATGTTAGAGCCATGCGCGGGCGTTGGCTGACAAAAAAAGTCAACCATGACTCAGGACCGGCCGCTTGACGAACGCCGCTTGATCGATGGGGGACCGATGCGACGCGGATGGGTAGACGCTCAGCCATGGGACGCTCGCTGGGGCGATCGACAGCGGTGTACCGCTCGTATACGCTTGGGTCGGGTTGGCGTGGCGACGGTGTGCGGCGGCGGTATGCCGGGCATGGTGGTTGTGCTTGCGGCCGGTGGAACATCGTGCCGACGTGTTTTGACCGGCATTATGCCGGTCCCACAGGGGTGTGTTTTGACCGGCGGGGTACGGGTCCCACAGGGGTGTGTTTTGACCGGTGGGGTACGGGTCCTACGGGGGTGTGTCTTGACCGGCGGGATCGCGGTTCCACTCCCTCGGCGGGATGCGTTTGCGACGCCGGCTCGGGGAGCATGGCATGACGGGTACGGGTGGTGAGACGATGTCGCGGTTGCGTGGTGCGATGACGGCGCTGGTGACGCCGTTTCGGGGTGAGGACGTGGATTGGGATCGGCTCGGCGCGCTGGTGGAGTTTCAGGTGTCGGGTGGTATCGACTGGCTGGTGCCGTGCGGGACGACCGGTGAATCCCCGACGCTGTCGCACGCGGAGCACGAGAAGGTGCTGGACGCGGTGCTCGAACGGAGCGCGGGTCGGTGTCCGGTGCTGGCGGGTGCGGGGTCGAACTGTACGTCGGAGGCGATCCGGCTGACGCGGCACGCGAAGTCGGCGGGGGCGGACGCGGTGATGCTCGTTGCGCCGTACTACAACCGCCCGTCGCCGGAGGGGCTGTTCCGGCATTTCGCGGCGGTGGCGGACGCGGTGGATGTTCCGATCGTGTTGTACAACGTTCCGTTTCGGACGGGTGTGGCGATCGGGAACGATGTTGTCGTTCGGCTGCGGGCGGCGTATCCGCATGTGATCGGGATCAAGCATGCGACGGGGTCGGTGGACGGTGTTACGGAGCTGGCGTCTCGATGCGACATCGCGGTGCTGAGCGGCGACGACGCGCTGACGCTGCCGCTGCTTTCGCTCGGTGCGGTGGGTGTGATCAGTGTTGTCGCGAACATCGTGCCGGGTTGGATGAAGTCGCTGGTGGACACGTGGCGTGACGGCGCGCCGGCGATCGCGCTTGGTTGGCACCGGCGGATCACGGACCTGGCGGACGGGCTCGCGGTGCACGGTCCGAATCCGATTCCGATCAAGACCGCGATGGCGCTGCGCGGTATGCTGACGGAGGCGTTCCGGCTGCCGCTGTGTCCGATGGGTGCGGCAGCGCGTTCCGCGGTCGCGGCCCTGCTCGGTCGGCATGAGCTGTTGTAGGGGGCGGCCGTGATGACAGGTGACGTGTTGCAGACGATGACGACGACGCGCCCCCCGCTCGGGGTTTGGGACAAGACGGTCGTGACGGCGGCGTGGGCGCTGGGCGGGGCGGTGTTTCTGACGGTGGGTTGGATGGTGGTCGCGCCGGACGACCCGCGCGGCGCCGTGCCTGCTCACCCGTGGCGACGCGGTGTTGACGCTGGTGCAGGTCGTGGCGCTGGCGGCGGTGGTGGCGGCGGTGGCGACGGTGTTGATCGGACGTCGCCTGCCGGACGTGGGGACGTGTGCGGCGGGCATCGGTCTGGCGGTGGTGTCGCTGCGGGGTGATACGGCGGCGTACCTTCTGGTGCAGCGTGCGGACGGTATGGCCGGGTTGCAGCATGGTCTTGCGGCGAAGCTCGCGGTGGAGTCGGTGGCGTGGTTCGCGGCGATGATGGTGGCGGTGGTCGTGTCGTCTCTGGTGACGCGGTGGTGTTTCGGTACGCGGTTGGAGACCGCCGCCGGCCGGGGGGAGGGCGACGCGGCTTGGGTGGTTGTGCCTTCGGGGCACGAGCTGCCGGTGCTTGGTCGGCGGTTGGCGGGTGGTCTGGACGTGGGGGTTACGGTGCCGTTGGACGGGCTCAAGCACACGGCGGTGGCGCTGGTGGCGTCGCTGGTGTTGATCCATGTGCTTTCCACGGGGCTGTCACAGCGATCGGTGCAGCATGGTCAGGTATGCTTTGTCGTGGCGGCGACGGTGTGGATCGCTTCGTACGCGGCGCATCGGATCGTGCCGGTGCGGTCGGCGCTGTGGACGCTGCTGGCGGTGGCGCTGTTGGCGGTGACCGGGTATGCGTGGGCCGGGCTTGGCGGTTTCGGTGCGTCCGCGTCGCCGCGGCCGGTCGCGGTGCCGGCGACGGTGTTCTTGCGCATCCTGCCGATCCAGTACATTGCGGTTGGTACGGTCGCGGCGGTGGCCGGGGTGTGGAGCCACGCGCATGGGCCGGTCGCTCCGACGGCGGCGCGGCGCAGCGGGGGCGGGTCCGGCGTGGCCCGGCGTCGAACGTGATGTCCGCGACGGTCGCGACGATGGACCCGTATGCGGCGCTTCGGCGCCGGTTGATCAAGGAGACGGAACTCGCGCTCTACATCGGGGTGTCTCGTCCGGAGCTGTTTGTGCGGATTCCGACGGTCGAGGTTGGGAAGGGCACGTTCGACGACGATGTCGCGGTCGGGTTTTGGCGCGATGTTCTGGGTGCGGATGCGCTGGCGGCGCTGGCGGAGATGACGCCGGGCGATTCGGCGTCGGTAGGGGCGGGGTGAGCGGTCGCGTCGAGGATTTCGACGGGTGGCATGGGCAAACTCGTTTGCCCGTGCGACACGTGGTTCTGGAGACACGCGGTTCTGGAGACACGGGCAAGCCAGCGCTTGCCGATGCGACCCGTCCGGCCCGGGGCCGCTTCACGGGCGCGGTTTGGATCTGACCAAGCGCCCACAAGACGACGGGCGGCACGGGGTTCTGGAGACACGGGCAGGCTATCGCTTGCCCATACCACCCATTCGGAACGAAGCTAGCGCTGTCGGAGTCGTGCGGGGTGGATTGGATGGAACGCATGAGACGAAGCGGAGGAGACAGTGATGCACGGCCGTCGGCGGAGGCATCGGGATCGGCGGCGGCATCGGGGGCGGCGTCGGTTCACGGTGGTGTGAAGGAGACGGCGGAGTCGCTCATCATCGCGTTCATACTCGCGTTCGTGTTCCGCGCGTTCGTGGTGGAGGCGTTCGTGATCCCGACCGGGTCGATGGCGCCGACGCTGTACGGTAAGCACGGGACGATCGTGTGTCGTGACTGCGGCACGGAGTTTGCGTACGGGCTGCACGATGGTGTTGTGCAGGCTCGTCATGAGGTGAGCGCGCAGACCGCGGCGATCTGCCCGAACTGCAACCACACGAACACCGGCCTGAAGACCAACGACCGGGCCCGCAACGCCGAGTCGGGCGATCGGATTCTCGTGTTGAAGTGGCCGTTCGACATCGGGGGCGACCTGCTCGGTCCGGCTCGCTGGGATGTGGTGGTGTTCAAGAACCCGGCGGAGCCGGATCAGAACTTCATCAAGCGGCTGGCCGGTGAGCCGGGTGAGGTGCTGATGCTGATGGACGGCGACGTGTATACGGTGGCGACGGCGGATCTGTCCGCCGCGGCGCGTGACGCGCTGGACGGGTTGCGTGCGGAGAAATACGCGTTGCGGACGGGGGCGGCATCGGGTCGGCTGTCGCCGGTCCCGCGGTTTGTTCGCGATGAGCTGGAGCGCAAGCTTCGGATCGCGCGGAAGACGCGCATGGCGCAGCGATCGCTGTGGTTTACGGTGTATGATCACGACTACCCGCCGCAGACGCCGGATGCGGGTCAGCCGCGTTGGCGGGCGGGGCTGCGGTCCGGTTCCGGGTGGGACACGTCGCATCGGCGGATCCGGTTCACGGACGTGGGTCGGGTGGACGATTACATCGAGCTGGTGGGCAAGCCGATCGTGTCGACGTGTGCGTACAACGTGTCGCCGCACATGCTGCGCCCGCACGGCGTGCCGGTTTCGGACATGCGGATTCGGTTCGTGCTCACGCCGGAAGACGGTGCGGGCGCGGTGCGGATTCGTCTCGTGAAACGGGACCGCGCGTTTTGGGCGACGCTGCGGGCGGATGGGGTTGTGACGCTGTCCGGGACGCGTCGGGGCGCGGCGGCGTCCACGGCGCGGGAGCTCGCGTCGGTCCGGCTTCGGCGGTTTGCGGCGGGTCGTCCGGTCGACGTTGCGTTCGAGAACGTGGACTACCGCGTCGCGGTGTATGTCGACGGGGTGGAGGTGCTGGCGACGTCGAGCGACGCGGACGATCCGGCGAGCTACCGGCCGGACGTACACGACGTCATGACGACCCACGCCCGGAGCACGAGTGTGTCGCCGCGGATCTACGCGAGCGGCGGCGCGTTTGCGTTGTCGCATGTCGTGGTGGACCGCGACGTGTACTATACGAACACGGGATTCTCGGGTGACGCGAAGGGGGTGGGCGCCTGGGCGAGCGCCGGTTGGGGCACGGCGGGCCATCCGATCCTGCTGCGCGACGATGAGTTCTTCATGCTCGGTGACAACAGCGCGGCGAGCAAGGATTCGCGCCTTTGGGATAAGGTGGACGACCAGTTTCGCCGCCGTGGTTCGGGGTTTCAGCTTGGCACGGTGCCGCGGGATCAACTTGTCGGCAAGGCGTTCTTCGTGTACTGGCCGATGGGGCACCGGCTGCCGTGGCTACCGGCGCCGCTGAATCGCATCGGGTTGATTCCCGACGTCGGCCGGATGCGGTGGATCCGGTAGTTGATGTTGCCGAGGCGGGTGC
>JBHHVO010000210.1:0-6139 GCA_046754365.1 Phycisphaerae bacterium
GGTACATGGTGACATGTGATTCCGCGGGTTTCCGGCCCGGTCCGCACCGCGGCGGCGAAGCGAGCGGCCGGTAGCCAACCCGACACGAGCCGGTGTAAAGACCTAGCGGTGGTAGACCGGCTGCCGCCGTCCGATCTCGATGATCGACTGGGTCTTGAGCAGCGTCAGTTCCTCTGGAAACGCGTGGAATGCGTGCACGTGGAACTCGTGATCCCGTGCGTCGCAATCGATGAACGTAAACGGCGCGAGCCCGTCGGACGTCCACTCTTCGAACGGCAGAAACATGCCGCGGTCGCGGGCGTGATGCACGTAGTCGCGATGCGTCGCGGGGAAGAGCTGCGGCGTGAGCCGCTCGACCTGCGTCGACAGGATGTATTTGAGCCCATCGCGGAACGTCTGCGCGTGATCGCGCTCGCCACGAAACCGGAACGACGCCGCCAGGCCCATCTTCGGAAGCAGCTCGGCGTCATCGGTGATGAGCTCGGTGAGGATCTGGTCGCCGTATTGCAACGACACGACGTGGGCAAGCCCGACGATCCACACCTCGGCCTGGTAGCGCCGCTGCTCGAACCGCTTGACACGGTCGATGCGGAAGAGCTCTGGGTGAATCGCCCGCTGGTACAAGCAAAACTGCAGTTCCTCTACGCGTTGTTTTATCTGACCTTTTTCCACACTAACCTCATTCGGGGGAGGGCATCGGATCGTCTAACACACCCACATATTATAGAACGTCGCCAGCGGTTTTCCACGAAATTCTTACGTCCGACGAGAATACAAGAGTCGCGAAGAAAGCACGTAAGCTATTGCCAGATAGGAAGATAAGCAACAGCGCGTCCGCACGGCACGGAATTATTCTAGCGTCACGGTTGCCGACGCCGCCTCGGCCGGACGTGACCGGGGCGCGCAGGCACACGGCACGCCGCGCTGCGCGGCCCGGGTTCGCGGGCGGCCTGGTCGGTTCGAACCCTCGACAGGGATCGTGCAAGTCGGGGCCGGGGGCACCTCGGCCACGTGGCCGCGAGCCGTCCGCGTGGACCCGAACGCGGACGGAGCCGTGACACTTTCGGCGGTCCACCGGCGGGGACACCGGGGGGCGCTGACATGACACGCACACGGCGATTCGAGCGTCGAGCGGCCGCAGGGGGGTTGTCGGGTGGGGCGCTCGCGTTTGTGAGACCCCGCGTCTGCGCTTGGGGGTCGGGTCGTGGGCGTCGGAAGCGTCACGCACCGGTCGGATGGATCGAACGGCGTGCGTCGTTGACCGCGCCGCGCGCGTATCTATAATGGCGGCCCGTGACGGGGCTGGCTGCGGTGGTTTGTGCGACCGTTACGCTTGGTGGGGGTCGCCGGGCGGCCTCTGGGCGCCGGTACGGGATGGTGGGCGTCCGGCGTGCGTCGCGTCTCTCCGCGCACGGCCCCGACGCTCGTGAAGGGTCGCGCCGGTGCGACGTTTCATCGGCGATGGTGTGCGGGCCGGCGGCGCCGGCCGGTGCGCCGTCGGTATCACCCGCCTTCCCCCGGGGTGGCGTTGTCCCATCGCAGCGGTATCCTGTAATTCCTTGCCCATCGTGGGCGCGGTCGAACGCGACGGTTGTCGATGTTGGGCCGCGCATCGTGCATCCACGGAGAATCTTGGATGAATGATCCGAATCGGTTGTTTAAGTGGATATTTGTCATCGTGCTCGTCGCGTTTGCGTTGCTCGCGCTGTATCCACCGCATGAGAAGCTCAAAGGCGGCATCGATCTCGTTGGGGGGACGAGCCTTCTGTACGAGATCGACACGACGGGGCTGACGCGTGCGCAGAAGCGTGATCTTCCGAGTCGCGTCATGGCGATTCTCAAGGAGCGTGTAGACCCGTCGGGGCAACTCAACATCGAGTGGCGTCCGATCGGCGCGAGCCGGCTTGAGATCCGCATGCCCCACCCGCCGAAGGAGGCTCTGCGCCGTCGTGAGGCGAAGGAGCAGGCGGTTCGGCGCATCCGGGACGAGATGAACATCGGCCGGTCGGACATCGAGCGTGCGCTGGAGTCCGGCGCCGATCTCGACACGCTGGTCTCGGAGCTATCGCGCGGCGTGGCGGAGCGTGCGCCGCTGGTCGAGGCGTTGGTGAAGGCGTTTGCGGCGCGGACCGAGGCGGACGTGTCGGGCGACCAGACAGCGATTCGCGACGCGCGTCAGGCGTATGAGGAGGCGATGGGGGAGGTGCTCGAGACGAACCTGCCGGTGGTTCGGCTCACGGACGTGCTGGCGATGGGCGCGGGACCGGGTCGTGAGAAGGAGCTTGATCGGCTTCGCGCGGAGTTCCCGTCGTATGACGCGGAAGCGACGGGCAAACCGATCACGTCGTTGATGGAGGCGTACGACGATTGGGCGGGGCACAAGGCGGAGCTGGAGGAATCGTCGGATCTCAAGCGGCGGATTCAGGGTGCGGGGGTGTTGGAGTTTCGGATCCTGGCGGACCGGGACCTGAGTGCGCCGACGTTCATCAAGTCCGCGATGAAGCCGGAGTTGCGTGAACCGATTGCGAAGTACACGAAGCAACTGAGCAAGTTCGGCCCGCGGCCTCGCGGGGTCCAACACTACCGTTGGTTCAAGGTCGAGGACATCGTGAAGTTCATGCGCCTCGACGACGTCGGGGACTTCGACCGGATCAAGGAGAGCAGCCAGCAGATCGTGGAGCGCTACGCGGGGAACTACTACGTTCTCGCGCACAACGACCGCGAGTTCGGGATGACAAAGGCGGGCGGCGGCAACCGCCCGAAATGGCAGCTCCGCAGCGCGTTTGCGAACAACGACCCGATGAGTGGTGAGACGGTCGTAAGCTTCACGCTGGACCCGCGCGGCGGCCGGCTGTTCGGCGCGCTGACCGGTGCGAACGTGAACCGGCAGTTGTGCATTTTCCTCGACGATACGGCGGTGTCCCACGCG
Source organism: Phycisphaerae bacterium (assembly GCA_046754365.1). GTDB lineage: Bacteria > Planctomycetota > Phycisphaerae > UBA1845 > UBA1845 > JBHHVO01. The sequence goes on from JBHHVO010000210.1 coordinate 2,930, forward strand.
AACATCAACGAGCGCATCACGTCGAGCGGCCAGATCAAGGGTGGGTTCTCGACCGAGCGTGCGCAGGAGCTTGCGCTCAAGCTCGAGGCGGGCGCGTTGCCGGCGCGGCTCAGGGACACGCCGCTGGTGGAGAACACGATCGGCCCGAGCCTGGGTGAGACGAACCGGACGCACGGGTTTCGCGCGGCGTCGTTAGGTCTCGCGGCGGTGATCGTGTTCGTGCTGTTGTACTACGGCATCACGGCGGGCGGCATGGCGGATATCGCGCTGCTGATGAACCTGCTGTTCGTGCTGGCGATCATGGCGCTCATGCAGGCGACGTTCACGCTGCCGGGGATTGCGGGTTTGATCCTGACGGTGGGTATGGCGGTGGATGCGAATGTGCTGATCTTCGAGCGGATTCGGGAGGAGCGGGATCGCGGCGTCGTGTTCCGCAAGGCGCTCAACGCCGGGTATGACAAGGCGTTGTCGACGATCATCGACGCGAACCTGACGACGCTGCTGACGTGCGTGATTCTCGGGTTCTTCGGGAGCGAGGAGGTCAAGGGCTTTGCGCTCGTGCTCGGGATCGGCATCACGACGAGCATGTTCACGGCGCTGTTTGTCACGCGTCTGGTGTTCAACACGCTCCTGTCGGCGGGATGGATCAAGGACTTCTCGATGCGGCGGATCATCGCTCAGCCGTCGATCAACTGGTTGGCGCTGCGGTCGAAGTTCTGGCCGATTTCCACGGTGGCGGTCGTAGCGGGCATGGGTCTGTTCCTCGGCATCGCGTCGACGGACCGGGAATCCGTGTTTGACATCGAGTTTCTCGGCGGCACGAGCGTTCAGGTGGACCTGAAGCCGGGGCACGCGCTCACGGACGTGGAGGTGCGGCGGCGGGTCACATCGACGACGGACAATTCGTCGGTGACGTGGCTGCGGACGGCGGCGGACGCGCTCGCGGCGGCCACGGCGTCCACCGGGGAGTCGGGCGGCGCGTACACGCTCACGTCGGACACGCTGTCGGGGCATCAGCTCGTCACGGTCATGCGCAGCACGATGGAACCGTACGTCGTGCACGACGGCCTGCACGCCGACGGTGGTACCGCGACGTTCGATATGAAGCCCGGGCAGGTGAGCCGGCTCGACGAGTTCAAGTCGCTCGTGGCGGGGGCTGCGAAGGCGACGCGTGACGCGGCCGACAGGCTCCGCAGCGCCCGCGTTCAGAGTGTGCGCGGTCCGGGGGACGCGGAGGAGGCGGGTCTTTCGTATGAGATCGTGACGGTCGTGCAGGATCGCGCGCTGGTTCAGGAAGCGCTCATGGTCGGGCTCGGTAAAGACAATCTGCGCGTGCAGACGTCGGTTCAACATCACCTGCGCACCGACACGGCGATCACGATGGCGGACTACTTCGTCATCGAGGATGATGATGAGTACCTGTCCGACGTGCTGGGCGGTGATGCCGGCTACAGTGTGTTGGATCTCAAAGGCGGGGCCGCGGTGGAGGTGAGCCTCGCACCGGATCACGAAGGGGAGGCGCCGCCGGTGCTCTCCGTTGCGGCGATCGAACGGCGGCTGCGCGAGATCGGGCTGCAGCCGGAGTTCGAGCAATATCAACTCCGCGAGCCGGTCGTGTTTCCGCTTGGGGCGGCGGTTGTCGACGCCGACGGTGAGAAGGCGTACAGCCGGTTCGCGGTCGCGACGGTCGACAAGTCGATGCCGTACAGCGACAACGAGGACGTGTGGGCCGAAAACGTGGCGGAGCCGCTCGTGGCCCAGGTCCATGCGGCGCTCGGTCGGGAGAAGTCGCTGAGCAAGGTCGTGCAGTTTGCGGGTCAGATCGCCGAGCAGACGCAGATGCAGGCCCTGTTCGCGGTCGGGATCGCGCTGCTCGGGATCGTGGCGTATGTGTGGTTGCGGTTCGGCACGAAGGAGTTCGGTCTCGCGGCGATCGTCGCGCTCGTGCACGACGTGGCGATCACACTGGGTCTGGTGACGCTCACACACTTCGTGCACGACACGGTCGTCGGCAAGGCGCTGGCGCTGTCGGACTTCAAGATCGACCTGCCGATGATCGCCGCGGTCATGACCGTGATCGGGTACAGCCTCAACGACACGATTGTCGTGTTCGACCGGATCCGGGAAAACCGCGGCCGGGTGGGATCGCTCAATCCGGGCATCATCAACACAAGCATCAGCCAGACGCTGTCTCGAACGCTGCTCACGTCGATCACAACGTTCCTGGTGGTCGTCGTGTTGTATGCGATCGGCGGTCAGGGCGTGCACGGCTTCAGCTTCGCGCTCTTGATCGGCGTCGTGGTCGGAACCTATAGCTCGATCGGTGTCGCCGCACCGCTGCTGTATCAGCCGAAACTGCTCCATCGCGTCGTGCTCGGCATCATCGCGTTCGGGGCCGTCGCGACCGTGTTCGTCGCGTTCCGGGACACGACGGCGAGGCTCGTGGCGATTGGTGTGCTGGCGGTCATCTTCGTCGTCGTGACGGCGATGCGCGGACGGCGGGCGGCGTACGACGGTGTGCGTCCGGTCCACGCGTAGCGGTGCGTCACGCGTAAGCTTGTCGGGTGTCGCCTGGCTTCGTTGCGTTCGGTCCGCCGTGCGGTTCGTCGGGTCGGGCCACAATGGTCCGCAGAGCGGGTCCCACTCAGCTCGGCCGGCCGGGTTCAGCGCGGAATCCCGGTGGACGGCGCGACGCGGACGGCGTGACTGTGACGGGCGGAAGAACGTGGCCGATCACGCGGCGGGGTCGCCGCCGGGGGCGCATACGCGGACACGCGGACGAACGGTGTGGTTGACCTGGCCGTGGATCGCGCATAGAGTCACGTCGGCGCAGGAACAACGGGCGCGCGGCCGGGTCGCCGGGCGGTGCCGCCGTGTGGCACTGATGGTTTTGACCGGGGCGTCGGCGTCTTGGAAGCCGCGGTTTCGGCTTGCGGTGGGCGGGTTGGTGCCGGCGGTCCGGTGCGGCGCTCAGTCGTTGGTTCACGCGCGGGCAGGGACGCCATGCACTTCGACCTTTTAATGGCAACGGCCGCCAACAACATGCTTGGGACGGCCAACGCAAGCCCAGTCCTTCAAGTTAGGTACGAGTCGGCACCATAGGATCCAATACAAGGGGGTTCGGCGATGCGCGCGGATGTCAAACTCGGAATCGTGATCTCACTCGGATGTGTCCTCGTCGGAGGCGCGTATTACGTATACCGGGACGGC
>JBHHVO010000211.1:0-6124 GCA_046754365.1 Phycisphaerae bacterium
CGCGCGCCGGCGGCGGTTCGACATCGCCGTGTTCATGGCGGGCAGCAACAAGGACAAGCCGGCCGAGATCCCGCGTCTGCTCGATCCGATCTGTACGGGGCGTGCCGACCTGGTGATGGGTTCTCGGTATTTGGGGGACGGCGGCTATCGCGGTGATATGCCGCTGTACCGGCGGGTCGCGACGCGGCTGCACCCATGGCTCATCAGTCGCTTTGTCGGCAGGCGGATCACCGAGAGCACGAACGGGTTCCGCGCGCTGAACCTCTCGGTGCTCGATGACGAGCGAATCCGATTGGATCAGCGGTGGCTCAACGGCTACGGATTGGAGGTCTACCTGCTCATGCGCGTGCTGCAGCTCGGCTATCCGTATGTCGAAGTGCCGTGCACCAAGGTCTATCCACCGCGCCGGCTCGGCTACACGAAGATGACGCCGATCATCGGCTGGTGGGGGATCCTGCGCCCGGTGTTCTTGACGGGGCTGCGCATCCGATCGTAGGCGTTGGCGCACGCTTGCGTGGCGGTTCCCGACCGTGGGTCTTGCCGCGCGTCCGGAACGATGGGAGACACGAACGTGATCACCGTCAATTGTATCGGAGCCGGGCGCTGGGGTCCGAATCTCGTGCGCTCGTTCGAGAACCTCCCCGGCGCGCGGGCGCACATCGTGTGCGACGTGAACGAGCACGCGCTGGCACGGATTCGCGAGCACATCTCGGGCGTGGTCACCACCGGTGATGTCCGTCGCGCGATCGAGGACCCGGTCGCCGATGCGGTCGTCGTGGCGACGCCGGTGCGGACGCATTACGACTTGGCCCGCCGGGGGCTCGAGGCCGGAAAACACGTGTTCGTGGAAAAACCGCTGTGCACGTCGGTCGAGCACTGCCACCGTCTGATCGAGCTGGCCGAAAAGAACGGCCTCATACTTGCGGTCGGGCATGTCTTCCTGTTCAATGCCGGTATTCGCAAGATCCGCGAATTGATCGATTCGGGCGAACTCGGCAGGATCCATTACATGCACGCGACGCGGACCAACCTGGGTCCGATCCGCGACGACGTCAACGCGGCTTGGGATCTCGCGTCGCACGATCTCAGTATCTTCGACTATTGGCTCGGACGCGCGCCCGTCGCGGTGTCCGCCCACGGACAGTGCTTTCTCGGCGGCGTGCACGAAGACGTCGTCGTCGCGTCGTATCACTACCAGAACGACGTGCTCGCGTGCCTGCACGTGAGCTGGCTCAATCCAAGAAAGGTCCGTGAGATCACGCTCGTCGGGGACAGGAAGATGGCGGTCTGGAACGATATGGACCTCATCGAACCCGTCCGCGTGTACGACAAGTCCGCGTCGCCGGAACCGGAGACGCCGTACGCCGACTCGTTCGGCGCGGCACGGGCGATCATCCGTGACGGCGATGTCGTCGCACCGAAGGTGACGGGAAAGGAGCCGCTCGCCGCCGAGTGTGCCCACTTTGTCGATTGCATCCGGACACGCTCGCGCCCACTCAACAACGCCCGGGCGGCCACAGGCATCGTCGAAACCCTCACCGCGACGGACGAGTCCATCCGCCAAAAAGGGGGGCAGGTGCTCGTACACCGCGGGGTCGCACAACGCGTCCTTTGTACGTCCACACGACCATCGCCAACGGTCCCCGCACCGCCGGAACGCCCCGCAGGAGTCGTCGATGAAGTCCAAACCACGTCAGTCGGCGCGTAGCCCGGCCCCGCGCATCCGGTTCGTCGACCTGCATCGGCAACATGTCGAACTACAGCAGGACATCGCCGCCGCCGTCGCGCGCGTCATTGCCGGCGATGCGTTCATCCTCGGCGCCGAGGTCGCCGCATTCGAGGAAGCCTTCGCTGCGTATTGCGGGGCCGCACACTGTGTCGGTGTCGGCAGCGGGCTCGATGCGCTCACGTTGGCGCTAAGAGGGCTCGGAATCGGCCAGAACGATGAGGTCATCATCCCGGCCAACACGTTCATCGCGACCGCGCTCTCGGTGCTCCATACGGGTGCGACGCCCGTGCTGGTCGACTACAACCCCGAGACGTACACGCTGGATCCGGGGTGCATCCGTCCCGCGATCACATCAAACACCAAGGCCGTCATACCGGTACACCTGTACGGCCGGCCGGCGGATATGGATCGCATCAACGCGATCGCGGCGGAACATGATCTGCTCGTGATCGAAGACGCCGCGCAGGCGCACGGTGCCGTGTACAAGGGTCGGCGATGCGGGTCGCTTGCCCGGGCCGCGGCGTTCAGCTTTTATCCGGGTAAGAATCTCGGGGCGCTCGGTGACGGTGGCGCCGTTGTGACGGATGACGGCGAACTCGCGACGTGGCTCCGCAAGGCGCGAAACTACGGGTCCGACGTAAAGCACCACCACGAAATCGTCGGCGTCAATTCTCGACTCGATGCGGTCCACGCGGCCGTCCTCCGCGTCAAGCTCGAGCATCTGGACCGCTGGAACGCGAGCAGACAGGCCGTCGCACAGCGATATCATGAGATGCTGCCGGGCACCTCGCTGGCGCTACCGGCGCGGGCGGCTGACGGGGAACACGTATACCATCTATTTGTGATTCAGACGCCGGCTCGTGATGCGCTCGCCGAACAGCTCGCAGCCAACGGCGTCGAGACGGGAATCCACTACCCGATCCCGATCCACCGCCAGCCTGCGTGCGGCAAGCTGTGTCGTGTCCCGGCACCGCTACAACGAACGGAGCAAGCGGCCGAGCGGCTACTATCGCTGCCGATGCACCCGCACCTCACTGCGGTGGAAGCCGCCGACGTCGCCGAAGCGGTTCGAACGGCGGCCGACACAATGCAACACGTGGTGTAGCCGGGACGCCGGACTGGTTCCCGAGGTCTGCTGCACCTGTGATCCTGTCACGCCCGCCGTCCCACGTTGACGCACTTTATCGGGCGTTCCCTGGTGCGGTGACGTGCGCAGCGAACCCTCGACGCTCGCGACGCGGCATGCCGTGCGTGTGCCCCGCCGTCGTCGCGCGGCGAAGCCGACCTGGCCGTTGAGCGGTGGTCGTTACGCCGGTGCCGCCACCTTGTCGATCGCGGCTTGGAAGTCCTTCTTGCCGCGGAGCCCGACGAACTTCTCGACGATGTCGCCTTTGTGGAACAGGATCACGGTCGGGATCGCACTGACGGAGAACCGCACGGACACCTCGCGGGCCGCGTCCGTATCGACCTTGCCGACCTTGATCTTGCCGACGTTGTCGTCGGCTAGCTCATCGATGACGGGACCGAGCGCCTTGCACGGTCCGCACCACTCCGCCCAGAAGTCCACGAGTACCGGTATGTCCGCGTTGATCACTTCGTCGTCAAAGGTGGCGTCGGTAAACTCCAGCGTGTTCGAGCCGGCCATGCTATCTCCTTCCGTCGTGCGGTACGGGTTACGATTCATGCGATACTACGGCTCGATGGTAGGCCCCGGGGCGTGGTGGGTCAACCGCGTGCCGTCGATCGCGTCGCGCGCGCGGCTGGGACTTCCACCGGCGGTGAATCCAAAGGTACTGGTCCGGCTCGTCCCGGACGAAGTCCTCGATCGCGCGGGTGTACGTCGCGGTGATCCACAGCAGGGGATCGTCGCGGTCCGCCCACTCATGCGGATGGATGACGCGGTTGACGCCGACCTCGTACGCGAAGCGCCGTCCGAGCCGCCGGGCGTAGCCGACGATGATCGGCACATCCGCCGTCATCGCGAGCAGCCCGATCGATTTGTACGTGGACGCGGGCCGGCCGAAGAAGTCCACGAAGAGCCCCTTGCGCCCCGCGTTTTGATCCGCGATGAAACACAGCAGCCCGCCGTCGCGCAACGCGTGCTCGGCCGTTGCCATCGCACCTTTCTTGTCGATGAGCTTGAGTCCGTGCGCTCGCCGCGCGGCGACGACGTAGCGGTTGAGGTAGGCGTTGTCGAGCGGCCGCATGACGGCCCGGACGTCGAACCCGAGACAGGCCAGCACATGCCCGGCGAGCTCGAAGTGTCCGTAATGCCCGGTCACGAGGATCGCCCCCGTGCCCGATAGCATCGCGTCCAGCGCGTCGGTGATGTCGCCGATCCGGACGTACCTGTGCCAGGTGAGCGGCGTGACCAGGCGCGGCGTGCACGCGAGTTCGATCGCGAACATCGTCCAATGCTCGAGGCACGCGTCCGCGACGCGTTCCACGTCGCCAGGCGCGAGCACGCCGGTGAATGAGTCACGAAGGTGCTGGATCGCCCGGTCTCGGTGGCGGGGCATGAGCCGGATCCACCCCCGAGCGAGTGGCCGGCCGGCGCGCAGGCTCCACTCAATGGGGAACACCTGCAGCACCGCCAGCGCCGTGCGAATTGCGGCGTACGCGGCCCACGCGATGACGCCCGTAGCGCGTTTCATGCTTCCCATCGTAGCAGTCGCGCAGCGGCGTGGCGAACCACCTGCCGCCCAGCGCGCACACCACGCGCATCAGCGCGACCCCCGGCGCCGCGTCGCGCGGGGCTTGACGCCATCTCCGCGCCCCGGAGCCGGCGCATGGCATGGGCGAAGATCGTGCTCGCGGGCGGCGCTTGACCGCGCGACCCCACGCGATGATACCAGGCGGGTATGACCGATGACCGCGCGACGCCATCCGAATCGCCCGGTTTCGCCACGAGCGAGCTGGACTACCATCTCCCCGACGGGATGATCGCCCAGCATCCGCCCGCGCGACGCGACGATGCACGGCTCCTCGTCGTCGACCGCGCGGCCGATCGGTTTGACGACGCGCGCATCGTCGATCTGCCTGAGCGCCTCCGGCCGGGTGACCTCGTCGTGTTGAACGACACGCGCGTCCTACCCGCGCGGTTCGTGGCGCGGCGGCGGACCGGCGGTGCGATCGACGGGCTTTTCGTATCGGAGGCCGCGCCGGGGACCTGGGACGTCCTGCTGCGTGGATCGAAGCGCCTCAGAGCGGGTGAGACACTTTCCGTAGCGGCTGAAGGGGATCCGGTCACACTGGCGCTGGTCGAACATTGTGGTGACGGGCGTTGGCGGGTTCACGTGGCACCGCCAGAGCCGGTCGGGGCGATACTCGAGCGCATCGGCCATACGCCGCTGCCGCCGTACATCCGCCGACCCTCGCCGGACGCCGACGGCGATGCGGCCGATCGCGGGCGCTACCAGACGGTTTACGCGCAGGCGCCGGGTGCGATTGCCGCGCCGACCGCGGGACTGCATCTCACCGATGAACTGCTCAGGCGATTCGAGCGGCAGGGTGTGGACACGTGTTTCGTAACGCTCCACGTTGGTGTCGGGACGTTCAAACCCATCTCGGCGGCGACGCCGGCCGGGCACGCCATGCATGCCGAGCGCTTTGAGTTTGGGCCCGGCGCGGCGGCCGCCGTCAACGCGTGCCGCGAGCGCGGCGGACGTGTCGTGGCGGTCGGAACCACCACGGTGCGCGTGCTGGAATCCGCGGCCACGACAGCCTCGTCCTCCGTCGCGGGGGTGCCCGGTGCCATAGACGGTACCGCCGCGACAGCCGGCCGCACGGCAGCCGAGAACGCTGCCGCGGCGGAACGCTGCACGGCCGCGGAGGCTCGCGTCCCTGCCGCGCCATCAGGTCCGGCGCAAGGCCCGGCCGGTGTTGGCGGTGGAACCGCCGCCGGTCGGCCCGGCCTCGTGCTGTTGCCGGGGTGCGGCACGACGGACATATTCATCTATCCGCCGTACCGGTTCCGCGTTGCCGACGCGCTGCTCACGAACTTCCATCTTCCTCGGAGCACGCTGCTTGCGCTGGTGATGGCGTTCGCGGGCGTGTCACTCACGCGGCGGGCGTACCAGCACGCGATTTCCCATGGGTATCGCTTTTACAGCTACGGTGATGCGATGCTCATCGTGTGACGGGCGTGCCACAGGAGCTCCGGATCGTGGCCCGAGATGCATCGACCGGGCGCGGCCGGCGCTGGCAGCCCGCCGAAAGAGAGGCGGGAGGCGCGTTGTGCGCTCGCGTTTCCGCCGGCAAGACGGCGACGCCACGCGAACGGTCTGGTCCGTTTTGACGCGCGGCGGGCGTGGGGTGCCGGATCCACCGCGCGGATTGAGGGTGCTGGGACTCGAACCCAGGACCTACGGCTTAAAAGGCCGTTGCTCTGCCGAC
>JBHHVO010000212.1:0-6118 GCA_046754365.1 Phycisphaerae bacterium
CATGGTGCTCGTTCCCGGCGGGATGACCGGGTTTGTGGTGAAGGTTACGACGGTGCCGGACGGCGCGCCGCTCGCACTGAGCGTGACCGGATCGGTGAAACCCATGATCTGCGCGATCTGGATTTCGTAGGCGGCCGCGTCCGGCGCACAGACGGCCATGTTGCTCGGTGTGACCGTGATGCTGAAGCCGGGTTCCAGCGCGGCGTTGTAGCAGACCAGCGCGAAGTCCTGGTCCGTGTCATCGCCGTCGTTGGGAACGCCGTCGGAATTGATGTTGGCGGCGATGACGCGAACGGTGACAGCACCCGGCGCGGCGGGTCCGAGGAAGACACCTTCCGTATTGTTCTTGAAGTCGGGTACGCCGCCGGTTTGCGACCAGCCGTCGGGCCCGAAGCGGTTGCCGTAGAACGTGTCGCCCCCTGCCTGCACGACGAGGTCGAGATCGTTGTTCCACGCCGGAGTTGCCCCGCCGAGGCCGTGACCCGGCGCGTCCGTCCAGACGAGCATGATGCGCATGGGCTGTGCCGGATCGACGGGCGATAGCGTCGTGACCCATTCCTCGCCGGTATTGTCGAGCACGACGGGGTTGTCGAAGTAGCGGGGGCTCAGCGTTGGATGGACGACGGCGTCGAGATCGAGGCGACCCCATCCCTGCTTGCTGTCAAACGGGTGGCCGAGCGTGTTGCCGTCGGCGTCGTCGTAGCCGGCGAGGTCGTGTGCGACCGGCAGAAACGCGGCCTTGATCATCGCCGGGCTCGGGTCGCCGGTCTGACCGGAGAGGTTGCGGTAGTACTCGATGAATACGGCGACGGCGCCGCTGACGTGCGGCGACGCCATGCTCGTGCCGCACATGAGCGTATAGCCGCTCCCGCTCGTCGTTGAATCAACCAGACACCCCGGCGCGACCAAATGGGGAATCGTGCGCCCGTCGAGGGCGGGGCCGTGGGCCGTGTTCGACGACAGATCGTTGATGTCGAGGATCTGGGCTCCGCCGCCGGTCTGCATCTTCGTCGATCCGATGTTGAAGATGTTTTTCGCCTCATCGGGTGTGCCCTGCGTGCTGGTGCCGCCGTTGCCGTTCATGAACGAGAGCACGAACGTGAGCGGCTGATTCCCGGGGGCGTCGGGATCGGCGTCGCGCACGCCGATGTCGACCTGCATCGTGTCGTTGTCATAGCCCTGCGGCGAGCCCGACGGCCCCCAACTGTTGCCGGAGAGCGACGCGCCGTTGTTGTAGGAATCGGTCATGAGCAAGAGCATGCCGCCGGGCTGCTGAAACCACGGGGCGTAGACCTGCTCCACGAGATTCGCGCCGGGCGCCTGGCCGAGTCCGCGGAGGAAGCCGTATGCGTCGAGCGTCCCGGATGCGCCGTCAGCGGCCATGATGCCGGCGGTATGCGTACCGTGACTGCTCGTGGCGCCGCCGCCGCACGTCTGTCCGGTACACGCGAGGAGCCGGCCCACGAGGTCTGGATGGTTGTTCTGGATGCCGCCGTCGACATTCGCGATGATCACGCCCGCACCATCGACACCGACGGCCGCGAGCCAATCCAGATAGCCTGGAAACGCGAGGTTGTCGGCGTCGTGGTTATTGACATTGATCTGATCGCTCATTTCCGTTCGGAGGCCGCCGTCGGTCGGAACGGGTTGGATGCTGTACACGCCGGGAACGTGCGCTGCGGCCTGCACGGCCGTGCCCGGCAGCGTCATGCCGACGACCTCGAACGTCGCGTTCAGCACGCGACGCTGCGGCGGCGCGACGCGCTGTCCGGGCGCTGCGGTCGCATCGGACAGCGCCGCGAGCGTGGTCACGGCGGCGTCCGTATCCGCTCCCCGGTAGAGCAGGACGTTGACGCGCAGGGGGGCGGCGGGGAGATTGCGCCACGGCGGCAGCACGCGGTACGCCGGCGCGAACGGCCCCGTCCACCGGACGGCCCCGGACGCGGCTGCTGCATCCCGCTCCGCGACATCACCCCACACGATGTACGTAAACGGATGGATGTACTGGACGACCTCAAGCCCCCCCGCCTTGAGCGCGTCGACCCACGCCGCGCGGGTCGGGCCGACGAACTGTACGAGATGCAGGTCCGGCCCGTCGTCGCGGACCCGGGACCAACCCGGCGGCAGATCCGGCGGCTGGACGAGCGGGTCGAAGCGCCGGGCTCCCAGCCGCAACGTGTAGGGTTCCACCGGCGCCGCATACGGCAAGCCCGAGCCGTGGAGACGTGCGAAGCCGTCCGCCGTCAGCACGAGCCAGAGGAACGTGCCGTAGTCGACCTGTACGACGGGGTCCAGTTGTAGTGCAGCCACATCGCCGCGGACCGCACCGGGCATACGCACGACATACGTCGGCGACACGGCGTCACGCGCGCCGGCGACATCGGGCGGCGTGATGGCGTGAGCCCGGACCGCGCCGAGGGCCGCCGTGGCCACCACCGAGACCGCGACCCAACCGAGTCGGACCGCAGTACCCGTGGAGCGTGTTCGCGTGCGCGCGACGCGACGCCACGCATTCGCCGGCGCCGGGCACGCCAAGGATGATCGGCCGTTCGGATCGGTTCGGTGTTCGGTCATTTGATGTTCTCCCCTGGACGACTGTGCACGATGCCGCGCCGGCACTTCGGCCGACGGACGACACAGCACTTCGTATGCGTTCCGAGGCCGGCGGCAGCCAAGGCCACCCGGACCCACGACCGTTACGAAGGGGCTCTCGTGCGGACCCTTCGTCGACCGACGCCACCGCGACGGGACGCCGCGCGTGGTTGCTCCCGGTCAGGAGCCCGTAAACGCCGTCTGCAGCGCGGCGAAGTCGGCGAGGTCCACGTCGCCATCGCCGTCCGCGTCCGCGGGGGCGCAGCCGGCCGGGACGCCGGCGCCCGGGCCGACGAAACAACCGTGAAACGCGGCGTAGTCCGCCGCGTCGATGTCCCCATCCACATCGACATCGCCGGCCACCGCTTGCGTGACCGTGACGGCAATGTAATCGTGAAACGACTCCTGCCCCGGCCGCTCACCGTAGAGCAGGATCGTCATTTCGCCGGCCTCGCCGATGTAGTGCCCGAAGTCACCGCGGATATGGCCCACGAGCACCGCATCGCGATTCGCCGCCTGATTATCCACGAACCGGTTCTCATTGAACAGCCCCGCGCCGTTGGACCACTGTTGCGCGTCGAAGTCCCACACGTAGAGCTCCATCTGAACACACGCATCGCCGTACCCCTCCCATAGGACCTCCACGTCGAGCATGCGTGCAGGGTCCTCGTCGATCGTGAAGTCGAAGATGTGCGTGGATTCCCGGCCGCCGGACGGTATGGGCGAGCGGTAGCGGTTCCCGTCGTAGTCACCGCCCGTCGCGTCGGCGTGCGCGATCTTGTCGTACGCGCCGTCTTCGATGAGCGAGATCTCGGTTGCCGCCTCCGGCGGATGGCGCACACCGTCCAAAAGCGACCAGTTCAGCGTCTGATAGCCCCAGCCCCATTTGTCGACGCCGGCGCCGGTGCTGAAGTCGTATACATGCCGGTGTGCGTGCGCGATCGTGAAGCCCGTTTCGCTGACGGCCTCGGCGCTCTGGCCGTCCGCATCGTGGGCGACGACCTTGACGCGCGCATCGCCCGACACCACGTCGGGCAGCGTCCATGCGACAAAGCCGTCGTCGGGTTCGTCGAGCGCGATGACCTCGTCGAACGTGCCGCCGCCGTCGAGGGAGCAGCGTATATCGACCGACGTGACGACCTCGTCGTCGGTCGCCGCCCACGCCACCTCGAACGACGTGCCGCCCACGAGCAGCTCGCCGCCGTCGGGTGACACGACGTGCGCGGCCGGGGCGGCGTCTGTATAGCGGGGCACCTGCATGACGATGCAGTGGAACGCTCCGGCGGCCGGTATGATGGAATACGCATTGATCGGGATGATCTCGCACTCCGGTGCCGCGGCCTGAAACGCCGCGTTCGCTTCGGCGTCCAGCGGCAAGAACGACGCGTTCCCCTGTCCATAGCTGCAGGTGAAGATACGGTTGTTCACGCGAAATGCGTTCGTATACGTGTAGTGCACCGACCCGATGTTGAGCGCGGGCGTGCGGAACACCTCGAACCCCAGGTGACCCTCCATGTACGTAACGGCATTGTTGGTAATCGCGATCGCGTCGGGGTCGGAGCCCGGCTCGAACTGTGAGATGATGACGGTGTCGTCGTCGATGAGATACATCCACATGTCGATATGCCCCGTGCCGTCCACCCAGCCGGGGAGCCGGGGGAATACATGGAGCGTGTCGACGCCCTGATAGTCGTGGTACAACTCGGAGAGAAAGTCATAGGAGAAACCCGGATTGTCCTGATAAACGAGCGACGTGATGAACCCGCTGCGGTCCGGTCCGGGCTGGAAGTTGCCACCGGAGTAATACAACCCGATGTCGTAGGATGGCATGAGGAAGTGATCGTCGGCGACGAGCGTCGGAATGAAGTTGTCGAGAGGACGCGTCGGGTAGTAGTGGCTGTCGACGATCGCGAGCGCATTGTTCTGCCAGACGAAGTGCGGCCCGTAGTCGCGGAGCCAGATCGAATCGGTTGGCTCCATGAGAAACTCGACTTTGCTCATGTCCGCGCCGCCGGCGATGAACATGTTATACGCCGACTGCTGCTGCGACGCCGACGACACGACGACATACGCGATCTCGTCATGCGCCGGATCCTGCGTCAGCGCGACCACCAGATCCCGCACGACGGTCGGCCACGCGTTCGAGCTGTACCGGAACAGCACGCCCGCCGTCGGCGAATACTCCGGTGGCGACGCGATCACGCCCGACGTAGGCACGTCCGTCGTCGCGCCGAACTTGACGGCATACGGCTGCAGCGGTTGATCGGGGTCTGTCGGCGGCGTACCACCGGCGCGCCAGCGCGGCAAAGGCCCCATACGAGCCTCGTCCCAACCACTTTGGACCTGCTCGTCGCTTTCCGCCGGCGCGGGCGCCGGCCACCACGCACCCAACAACACGACGACGATCGACATCCGTAGCACCTGCATCGTGTGACACCTCCCGGTTGACGTGGAATCCCCGGCCGCGCGCGATCCGTAACCCATCGCGACGGTATACCGCCATGCCCCCGCTTGAAACGACCTCCCCATGCTAAAGTCCTATGTACCAGAACGACCGCGATCGGTCAAGCCCGAAACCGGGTTTGCACCGATCCGCGTGACGGGCTGACGTTGATGCCCGCCAAACTCTCAAGGCGGACCCGCTTCACCGAGTGCTCGGTCGCACATGCTCGGTCGCACATGAATGGATGGACAATCAAAGCTGCGACCGAAAGGGAGGAGGCAAGTCGCGCTCGCGGCGAAGGAGCCGGTCGCGTGCGCTCGCTGCTCGCTTCATCGTGCTCGATCAAGCGCGGAGCGACGCAGGACCACCGCGACACGCCGCCGACGAGGTCGTGTCATGCCGGCCGCGCGCCTTCCGGAACCCGTGGCCTGCGTGCGCTACCCACGAGCCCGTACGCCGCCGCGCCGACGGATGAGAATCGCGCCCGCGCTGACCAGCAGCAGCACCATCACGATCTGGCCCCACTCGGTAACGGTCGGGATTGTACCGTTCTGACATACAATGTCATTGATGCAGTCAATGTCCTCGCAGTCGATATCGCCGTCGCAGTCGTTGTCCACCGCGTCGCCGCAGTCCTCCGGCACGGCGCAATCGACGGCACAGTTGCCACAGTCTTCGCCGACGTCACACGTCCCGTTGCCGCACAGCGCGACGCACATTCCGGCGATGCATTCTGTGCCGGCGGGGCATGGCACGTCCTGCGGGCAGTTCGTGCAGTCCTCACCAGGATCGGCGGTGCCGTTGCCACACAGTGGCACGCACGACCCGGCGACGCATTCGGTGCCGGGTGGGCACGGCACGTCCTGTGGGCAGTTCGTACAGTCCTCCCCGGGATCGGCGACGCCGTTGCCGCACAGCGGCACGCACGTGCCCCCGACGCACGCCTCGTCGGCCGCGCACCCGCAATCGTTCGGACAAGTCGCGCAGTTCTCATTCGGGTCGCATGTCGCGTCGCCACAAGACGGCCCCGGCGGCACCTGGATGAGGATGCGGTTGCCGACGCACCGGCCGATCCAGAGATCG
>JBHHVO010000213.1:0-6110 GCA_046754365.1 Phycisphaerae bacterium
CCATATGGCAATCGCATGGACCGCCGTCAGTGCGGTGCACCCGTCCCACGCCGACGAGCTGTTGTATCAATATGAAGGCGATGTCCTGCCATACGACGAGTCCGCTGGGTGGGTGCTGGGCGACCCCTGCGAGCCACCGTGCAGCGAATCGCTACAGGAAGGGCACTTGATCCTCCACTGGCCGGAGGCGGGAGATCAAGTGAATTACTTCTATCTGATTGCTAATGATTTGGGCGAACCATTCCTCCCGGACACATTGTACGTCGAATGGCGATTTCGTTCCAATCACCCAATTGGTCCCGCGTTCGATTCCTGTGACGCGGACTTCGTCATTCGGTATGATCAGATATTTGACTTGGTCTTCATGTATGGCGATGCGGTTGTCACGTTCAGCGGTGGCGGTGGGCTCACGGGACTGGACATCAATGAGTTTCACACGTATCGCTTTGAGAGCCTGGACGGCGTCAGCTACACCTTTGCCGTGGATGGCATTGTTTTTGTTGACGCAGTTGACATTAAGAACGCTGGGGGTGCGTTTCTTTCGATGGGTGGACAAGGGGGCTGCAACAGCGACCAGATCCCCGACATGGTCAACGAATGGGACATGGTTCGCTACGGCACGATCGGCTTCGGCGAGCGGATCGTGGCGACCGACCCGCCGGGGGGTTCCTCGACCCGGATGTGCACGCCGGCCTCGACCGCTTCGCGATCACGTTCGATGCGCCGAACTACGTCTACATCGACGACATCACCGTTTCGGTGTCAGGCGGTGACACACCGGTCGTCACGCAGACCCGGCGCCGCGAAAACGACGAGCCGGACACGTTGGAGATCGTCCCCGACCAACCCATCCCATCCGGCCAGCGCACCGTATTCACCATGGATGACGGCGAGACGATCAACATCGTTGCGTACACGTTCATCCACGGCGACGCCGACGCCGACGGCAACATCGACATGCGCGACGTCGCCGGGTTCCAGCGCTGCTTCGCCCAAGACGCCGCCACCGGCCCGTGCACCGCGTTCGACTTCGACAACAACGACACGATCGACCTGACCGACTGGGCCGCGTTCCGCTCCACCATGACCGGCATCATGCCATGACTTCCCTGCCGCGGTGTTGAAGCCGCGTCGGGTCCGTTCCGCGGACCGTTGCGCGGTGAAACGCTGAACCCGATGGTCCGCACAGCGGACCCTACGCGGCTCGATTGATCCGCGCGTCCGTTTCCGACCCTCTGCGTCGCGTGCCACGGCGGACTCCCGGCGCAACGTCCACTCGCGACGCAGAGGATCGAGCACCCACGCCCGACGCGTCTGTGTGTCCGGAACCGGGACACACGGGCCCTGGCGCCATGTCCGTACACGTGGCCAGAGCGAGCTTTGGGAACTGGTTGCGCTGGGGGCACAAGCGGCCGGTTGGATGTGCCTGTACGCGGGTCGCCGGGCCAGGCCGCCCCACCTGAGCGAGATCGAGGGCCGCGCCGGCGGATGAAGACCGGAGGTGCGTCCGGGCCGCACACCGCGCGGCCGTGCGGCGTTGCGGCTCCGCGCGGCTTGCGGCGGCTCGCCCGATGCGTTATAAGCGACCCGGGTCTGTTTCGAGGAGCATGCCATGCAAGTCGCGATGATCGCTACGTACACGCACCCGATCGCGTTGGGCGTTCGGTACATCTCCGCGTTTCTGAAGGCTCATGGACAACACGTGGACGTGTTCTTCATGCGCTCGAAGCGGGACACGGCCGAGGCGGATTTCGGTCCGGCGTTGCTCGCGGAGCTGGTGCAGCGCGTGCGGGCGGCTGATCTGATCGGCATGTCTTTGATGACGAACACGTTTCACCGAGCGTGCGTCTTGACGGAGGCGATCCGTCGGGCGGGCATCAAGGCGCCGATCGTCTGGGGCGGGACGCATCCGACGGTAGCGCCGGACGAGTCCCTCGAGATCGCGGATATGGTGTGCCTCGGGGAAGGTGAGCGGTCTATGTTGGAGCTGGCGGAGACGTTGGAGGCCGGCCGGGACCCAACGCCGATCGGTGGCCTGGCGTTTCGGCGAAACGGCAAGACGGTTCGTAATCCCGTGCCGGCGCTGCACAAGGCGCTGGACGAATACCCGTTTCCGGACTACGACTCGGATACGCATTGGGTGGCGGGCACGCGCGGGTTCGAGCCTCCTTCACCTGAGAATCTGCGCGGCGCATTACACCGGTACCGGATCGAAACCACCCGCGGCTGTCCGTATCCGTGTACGTTCTGCAACAATGCGGCCTTGTTGAAGGTCTACAAGGGGAAGGGATCCTGGGTTCGGAAGCGGTCGAATGAGAACGTAATCCAGGAGCTGGAAACGGTGATCGCCCGGTTCCCTACGATCGAGGCCGTCAACATCGTCGATGACCTGTTCTTTATTCGTAGCGAGGAGAACATCGACGCGTTCAGCAGGATGTACAAGAGCCGGGTCAACATTCCCCTGGAACTCGATGCGTTTCCGAACACGATCAGCCGGGCCAAGGTGCGCTCTTTGTCGCGGCTTCCGGTTTCCCTGATCAGCATGGGTATCCAAAGCGGCTCACGCGAGACGCTCAAGGAGATCTACAAGCGCCCCACGCCGATCGAAAAGATCGTCGAAGGGATCAATGTTCTAGCCGACAGCAAGATTCGCGCCGAGTATCATTACATCGTGAACAACCCGTTTGAGTCGGACCGGAGTCGCATCGAGACGCTGCGCTTCGCCGCTACGCACCATCGCGGCCCCGCGATTCTGCGAATCTTCCCGCTGCAGTTCTATCCGGGAACACCGCTGTACGACCGCGCCCGCGAGGCGGCGCTCATCGGGCGGCGGCACGAGAGCGCGTACCAATACACCTACACGGGCAAGACGCACATGCGCGACTCGGGCTACCTGGACATCTGGCTTCGCGTCGTGTTGAACCTCCGGAACCTCGGCGTTCCGAGCGCGCTTGTGCACGGGCTGATCAGCTTCATCGCGCATCCGGCGATCCGGTGGTTGCTGGATCGAGCATGGTTTATGCCCGTCGCGTACGGCAGTTACCGCGTAGGGCGATTTGTCGTGCGCAAGATGATCTACCAACCCTTCATCCGGCCGTTCCGCTACCTCCGCCGGAAGCCGCGCTACCAGGAGTTGCATCCAGAGGACGAGGTGACCCTTCCGCGCAACCTGATGCGGGGGCGCCCGGCCGGCCGCCAGGGTTCCATAAGTCGCGCCTGAGCGAGGGACGGGGGATGGCGTGCGCGTTCTGCTTGGGAATACGTGGGACGAGGTTGAAGAGAGGCGTGATCGCCGGGACCATGCCGATGATGAGCACCGAGGGTCCGGAGACGGTGTCGGTGGTGCTCTCTTCGCTTAGCGCGCACACACAGAAAAGGTTGCATTGTGATCGAGCCGGCTTGTCCGCGGCGCACGGGAAAACATGTTGCTTTCGGTATTCGGCGCATCCTCCGCTGTGAATCGTCATGCTCGGGCGGATCCCAACCCAAAGTTCGGTGTTTCTCGGGTTGCCAGCATTGGGGCAGCGCCTGTGGTAACCTGTGAACTGCATGACCCGGTGGTGACATGCCGGGGGCGCACGAAGCGTTGGGCTACACGGTAAACCATGAAAAACCGCGCCGCGGCCGCGAGCCGGCCGAACACCACCGCCGGTGACACCGCGCCGCGTGTCCCGATCCCGCGGATGCGGACCGCCGTCGCCGGCGTGCTCATGGGACTCGCGAACTTAGTCCCCGGCGTCTCCGGCGGCACCATGATCCTCGTCATGGGTCTCTACGATGACTTCATCACGAGCCTCGCGGACGTGGTGCGGCTGCGCCCGACGCGCCGCAGCGTCGGCTTCCTCATGATCGTCGTCGGGTTCGCGGGCGCGGCGATCGCGTTGGGATCCGGGCCGATGCGCGCGGCCGTGCGAGACCATCACAGCGCGATGTACGCACTCTTCATCGGCATGACGCTCGGCGGCGCGCCGTTGCTGTACGGCATGCTCCAACCGGTCCGCCGGTCGACCTGCATCGGCGTTGTCGTCGGCCTCGCGATCATGATCGGGATCGCCGCGTCGCGCCCGCGAGAACCCGAACACCGCGCCGACACAGCCGCGGCGCCTACGGCTCGATCCATGGATATCGCCCCGGACTACGGGCGCGACGCCGCCGCCGGGGCACTCGGCATGTCGGCGATGGTCCTGCCGGGTATCTCCGGCGCGTACATGCTGCTCGTGCTCGATCGGTACGAACCGGTCCTCGGCGCCGTCGCGATGACCAAGACGTATGTCGCGTCGATGGGCGCGGACGGCGCGCCGGACGTGTTCCTCCGGGTGATGATCCCGGTGGCCGTCGGTGCGATCCTCAGCATCATACTGCTAAGCCGCGGGCTGAAATGGCTGCTCCATCACCACGAGCGACCCACCGTGGCCGTGCTGCTCGGCATCCTGCTCGGCTCGGTCATCGGCATCTGGCCGTTCGACGCCGCGTCGGGACCGGCCGACTATACCATCGGTGTGGCGCTCGCCGCGCTCGGCTTCGGTGGAACATGCGTCGTGTCGCGGATCAAGGCCTGACCGCCCGCCGTCACCGCCGCGCGTTCAGCGCGTGCCGTGCGCGATCCGCCGCGCGTCGAGCGTTCTTGATCCGGCTGGTCAGGTTCCGCAGGTCTTCCGGCGTCGATGACCGGCCCCGAGCGGCCGCGCGATCGTCCGGGGGCGTGAGCACCGCCACGACACAACGACACGCATCGACAAGCGAGGCCACCACGGCGGCATCGCCCGCGCCCGCCGCGTCGCGGTGCCGCTCGAAGAACCGCACGCCGGACGCATGCGACGCGGCGACCCGCGACGCGAGGTCCCGGTGCACCGCCGCCGCCGACACCGGGGCGTGACGGGACCGCGCCCCCACGGGCGGCGTCCCATCCGCGGCGTCACGCGCGACACGGTCGATCCACCGGTCGTACGCCGCCAACCCCGTCACCGCGCCCCAACGGTCGCCGACGTCGCCCGAGAGCGCGCGGCGGGCGTGATCCAGCGCCACCGGCAGCACCGCGTCCGCCGGCGGCGTGATCGGCGCGGCCGCCTCGACGACATACAACTGCACCGGTGGCCGCACGAGCGCGACGTCGTCCCCACCGCCGGCCGTCCACCCCGCAAGCCCGATGCCGTCGTCGCCGGTCGTGCGTATCAAACCCCACGCCATGCCCGCCGGCTCCGGCCAGCCACGCCACGCGAGCACCGCCTGACCGTGTTCCAGGGCGCGGAGTATGAGCGGCCGGTAGCTCGCGTCGAAGTGCTGCGCGAACTCGACGGACCGCTCGAGCCCGACCGCCGCCTCGGGCGGATGGATCGCGCGAACGGCGATACCCAGCACGCGGGCCGCCCGCCAGAGAAAAACATCGCGCGCGAGCCACGGCCAGTCGTCCGGCCGATCGCCGGCGCGTGCGCAAACCATAAGCGGCAACCCGAGCATCGCGTGGATCGTGTCGTAGTCGATGGGATTGCCCGCCGCATCGGCAATGGCCTGCAGACACGACGTCAACGACTCTCGCTCGACTGTGATGTCCTGAATGTGCGGCGCGGGGACGGTCACAACGCGTCTAGTCTACCGCTGCGGACAACGGGTGACCACCAGCGTTGACGGACACAGAGCCCATGCGGCGGTCGGTTACGGATCGGAAAAGGCGCGTTGGAACGCGGCGTGGTCGTGAAGGTCGACGTCGCCGTCGAAGTCGAGCGGGTCGCAGCCGGCCGGGTGCGGGCCGCGATCGGGGCCCGTCATGCAGGCCGTCCATGACGAAAAGTCGGCGACGTCCACGTCTGCGTCGCCGTCGACGTCCCCCATGACCTGGTCGAGCCGGACGGGCAACCTCACGAGCCAGGACATCCTTCGGTCGCCCGAGTCCCAGGCGGAGCTACCCGGGCCGCAGGTGAGCTTGCGCCCGTGCTAGCGCCTCCGTTGCTTTCCCTCTCTCCGGGTTCTCTTCAAGCTCGAGGGCGAGCGTTGCCGCTCGTTCCAGCATTTCCCACTGCTTGAGCTCTTCGAGGCCGGGAAGAACACGAGCGGCAATCGAATGGCACTGCCGCTGTTTTCGTGGGTGTTATCGCGGTTTTGCTCCTATCAGT
>JBHHVO010000214.1:0-6106 GCA_046754365.1 Phycisphaerae bacterium
AGTGCCGTGACGGTTTCCAAGCAACTGGGTATCGGACGACTCCTTGGGTCGCGGGTCATCAGCTCCGGGCTCGCCCGGTGGTACCGTGGGATCTTGCCCGATCCCCAAGTAGTTGTCGCGCAGGTCCTCGTGGTTGATGTCAATCGCGTCGTCGAAGATGCCGAACCGGATGTCACCGCCCTCCGAGATCACCCAGGCCTCGGGGGCGTCGATGTCCGCATCCACGGTACCGCCGTCCTGGCCGGTGTTGTCCAGATGCCACTGCAACGGAAAAAACTCGTCGCCCGACCCGACCTGACGACGGTAGGTCTCGCGTATGAGGTTCGGCTGCGCCCACAGCGTCCGCCAGTCGGTCGCCAGCGCCTCCGCACGCACGACCTCGTCCGCCTCGTCCCATGTCGGTTCGACCAGGTACACGCCGTCCAGCCCGTCCATGGTCGCGACGACGCGGACCTTGTAGTCCGAAAACATCGCGTCGCGTTGCGCATTCGTGATGTCCGGCCTGAGCCGTAGGACGATCGTCCCGGAGCACATGATCGGGGCGTCCACGCCCTCGAACCGAAACACGGGCCTCACGGACACGACCGCCGGGTCCTGTTTGACCTGTTTCCGCTGCTTGAGGGACGTGTCGGGCGTGCGGAGGATCTTGATCCGCGACCACCGCGCGGCCCCGACATCCTCGACCGCGCCAAGGCCCGCCGCGGTAAGCCGCTCGGCGCAAGCCGGCACATCCGCGAGGTCGCGGAACGTTACCGCGAGCTCCGACGTCGACCGGATCATCTCGACCCGGCGCCCGTCGCGGAGGATATAGCCGTGGTTGTCCGCACCGGACGGAGCGACCACGGCGCCCATGCCGACCGCCGGAACCAGCACGCTGATGAACCACCGACGTGTACCGCCACCCTGGCAACAATGACTTGGCATGGGCTACTTACCTTTCATCTCACATGCGCCGCATCCGCGCCGGTCCATCCGCATGGACGCCGCCGACATACGTCACGGACGCAAGACACCACACGTGACGGACACGAGAACACCAAAAGCACGGAGGGACTTATTCCAGCTACGCAACAAGCGCAGCGCGAGGCAATCCGCGACATACCTCCGCCAGCGTACACCTCGCGCAGGTACCCTATTGTTTCTGTCAACGACTGACGTGTCAAGGGTCGGCGCACCGCTTCGACCGCGGACTCGCCGTGTCGACGCGCCGTCGCCACCCGCGGCACGACGCGATTCTACGACGAAAGCACGTTCCATCGAGCCATGAAGCCCCGGCCCGGCGGTCACAACGCCGATCCGGCCACGGCAGCGGTGATCCGGCGCGTATACGCGCATGCACGATGTCGCACGGCACCGCCTGCGCCGCGCGGTCCCGTGCACTGCGCTCGAAAACGATGCCGACGCGGCATCATGCGCGGTGGTTTGGCCTGGGGGCCGATGGTGGAGACCTCGGCGCGATCGGTACGCCGCGGCGCGGCGGTGCCGGGAGACTCAGGTTGCGTCGGCGGCGGCCGCGGCGCCGCCATCGCCGACGCGACGCGCTAGCGCCTCCTGCCACGCTTCGTATGTGTCTGACGTGAACATGACCCAGCGCACGTGTTCCGGCAGGCCATGTTGCGCAAGGTGGTCGCACACCGTCGCGACGGCTATGCGCGCGGCGTCGCCGAGCGGGTAGCCGTAGACGCCGCAACTGATTGCCGGGCATGCGACGGAGCGGCAGCCGTGGTCGGCGGCGAGCGCAAGCGATGACCGATAACACGATGCGAGTAGCGCGGACTCTCCGGCACCACCGCCGCGCCAGACCGGCCCGACGGTGTGGATCACATACGTCGCGGGCAGCCGGTAGCCGCGCGTGATCCTGGCCTGTCCCGTCGGACATCCACCAAGCGTGCGACACGCGGCGAGGAGTTCCGGCCCGGCGGCGCGGTGGATCGCCCCATCCACGCCGCCGCCGCCGAGCAACGACGTGTTGGCCGCGTTGACAATCGCGTCCACGGCTTGCTGCGTGATGTCGCCCCGAACGATGTCGATCCGGCTCGCCATGTGTGCTATCTCTCGTGCGGTCTCCTCTCGGGTCTGACGACGAACCGCGGGTGTCACCGTGATCGTATGCGGCCGGCCACGCGCATCACCGGGTACGGACATCGGCGCGGGATACATGTTATCGACCTGCGCAACCCGCGGTGCGCCCGGCCGGATGGTCCGCACCGACCGGCGGTATGTCGGTGACGGGGTCCGGCGCGTCGGCTTCGAGCAGCAGCGCGCGGTCGATGAGGCCGTGCGAACGATGCTCCGCAAAGCCGAGCCACAAGGGCGCCGGGACATCGCGATGGCGCGCACGATGGGCCCGCTCGAAGTCGCGCCGCGCCGGCGATCCCACGAGCGTCCAGCGCACACGCTGCGCCACGGTACGCGGACATTGCACGTGGGCCGCGACGCCCGCGACACGACGACACACTTCGGATGGCGATGCGCGGGCCGCGTCCGCAACGAGTATGGCGAGCGCGTCCCGCCACGCGTTGGCGGTTCGATCCGGGACGTGCGGCTCGGGGAAAACGTGTCTCCGCTGCAGCTCGAGCGCGACCGTGGCGGTCCAGCCGTCGCCGGGACGCACACGTTCGAAGTACTTGCCGTGGCGGCGAAGCCGTCGATCCCATCGCCGCGCGAGCCGGCCGCGCTGCGCCGCCCGCGCCGCGAGCACCTCGGCGACCCACCGGCGACGCTCGATTCGTGGCGGGTCGGCGTCAACATCGTGCGGATCGCGCGGCCCCCCCGTGGCCGATGGCGCATGGGTCGGCACGACCGACGCGCTCGGACGGCGCCCCGGCTTCGACGGGGTCGCGTGCGGCGCGGCGGCGTCCGGTGTGGGGGGACCATTTGCGCCGCTCGGCGGCTCGGCGGCGTCGACGATCGCAAGGTCATTGGCGGCGATGTGGCTGAGGTAAGCACACAGAAACCGCAGGCGGTCGGTGCGGCTCGCGGATCGGTGGAAGTACTGGTCGAGCTGGGCGAGTGCGCGGACCATGAGCCGCCTGGCGGTGCGGTGGCCGGTCAGGCGCGCCGCGTGTACATCGACGAAGACCGCCTCGACGCCGCCCGCGCCGTTGAAGCGCGCGAGCATATTGCCGGGGTGGCCGTCCTGATGCGCGAACCCGCGCAGGTGCCCGACGGCCAGCAGCCGCGCCACGGCATCGATCACGGCCATCGCGTCGCGGCGGCGTTCGCAGCCGGCATCGATCGCGTCTTGCCACAACTGCGTCAGCCGGGTCGGGGGCGCGAACCCCCGTGTCACGAGAACGCTCCGGCCGGTCGCGGCGCATGCGCCGACCGCGACGGGCAGGATGACCGGTACGCCGCGGCACCGCGCGCTCACGAGCAAGCGCCATTCGCGCTCGGCCGGGGCGCCGGCGATCACACGCCGGAGCCGATCCAGGCGCCGCGGCGGCGCCCACACCTTGGCATAGCATACGCTGCCGTCGCGCAGGCGCACGCGCCAGCACGCACGACCGTGCCCGCGCTTGACGTTTACGGCGTCGGGTGCTCGCTCGAGCGCAAACCAGTCTGGCGCGCCGTCATCGAGCATCCGCTCGCGCCAGTCGTCGCGCACGCACCATGCTTGCGTGCCGCGGGACACGCACGCTGCGCGAGACGCGTGCCGTCCGGCCAGGCGCGTTGTTGTACGATGCAGCGCCATGGCGCACGTCCACGATTCCCTACGGCCCGACCGACCAAGGCGTTCCCTCGATGCCGGTGCCCGTACGTCGTCGCCATTGTATCTCGCCTGTCACAACCCGGCCACGCGGTGTGTTGTGCGCTTACCGCGCACCGATCCGCGTGGTAAGTGTGTGTGCCCGGTCGGTGCACAGGTCGGGCGGAAAATCGGGGGGCGCCGGGCGGCCGCGGCGGGGGGATTGGCGCGACCGTAAGGATGGTGGCGGCGGGGATGTCGTCGGGACGAAGATTCAAGAGCGCCAGGACCCGCATGCGGAGCCGGCCGCACGGGCACGCGAGTTTGTGCATGGCACGCAACACCACCGCGTCGAAGCCGCTGGACCGTCGACCCCGCCGGCGGCGATGGGGCCGGGACTACCCGGCCGGGCCGAACCTGCGGCGCTGCGTGCTTCGGTGTGCCGCCTGGTGCGTCGTGTGGCTCACCGCGGGGTGCCAACAGCATATCATCGACGCGGCCGACCGCGAGGTCTACCGGCTCATCGCATCACGTCAGCACGCCGCCCTGGGTGAGGTGCACGATACGCACATCGGCGCAGAGACCGGCGCACTGACCGGGGCGGGGGCCATGTACAGCTTCACGCCAAACCCCCTGCCGGCGACGCTCCCGGACGCATTCACGACGCCGGCGCCGTCGCTTGACCCGTCGGGCACGACGCCTCAACCCGCGACAGACGACCCTGGGACAGCCGGGCGCGTCGACGAGGGCTCGGAACACGAGGCCGGCGACGGCGTTGGAGCCGACACGGATCGCGGTGCCGAAGACGGCACGGACGGTGGGACTCCGAACGGCGCCGGCGTCGCGTCCGGTACGGACGCCCCTCCGCCGACCGAGACGTCGGAGACGACGGCCGACGCAACGATGCGTATTCGCGACGACGCGACCGTCTTCAGCATCTCCGACGCGCTGGCGTACGCGATGCGTCACGCGCGGGAGCTTCAGGACGCGAAGGAAGACCTCTACCTGGCGGCGCTGGACCTGACGCTCGAGCGGCACCTTTGGACGCCGCAGTTCGTCGCGTCGGTGCGGGCCGACTACGCCGATGCGGGGCGCACGGGTGACTTCGACCGGACGTTGTCGATCGTGAGCGACGTGTCGGTGTCGCAGCGGCTGCCGTACGGCGGCGAGGTCGTGGCGCGCGTGGTCGACTCGCTCATGCGCGACCTGGGCACGCGCGTGACCACCGGCGAACCGATGAGCGCGATCCTGAGCGCCGACATCCCGCTACTTCGCGGCGCAGGTCGCGTGGCGTTCGAATCGCGTTATCGGGCGGAGCGCGAGCTTATTTACGCGGTTCGAACGTACGAGCGCTTCCGCCGCGCGTTCCTCGTGGACATCGCAGGCGATTACTTCGACCTGCAGCAGGCGAAGGTCGCGATCGAGAACGCACAGATGAACCTCGCGGGGAACCAGGCGACGTACGACGAGGCCGCGGACCGGGAGCGCCTCGGTCAGGCGACCAACATCTTCGACGCGCGGCGCGCGCTGTCGTTTGCCCGGCGCGCCGAGTCGACGCTTGTGACGGCGCGTGAACGGTATGCCACCGCGGTCGACCGGTTCAAGATCCGCATCGGCATGCCCGTGACCACACCGCTGGACGTCGTGGACCAGAAGAACGATGTCGAGAGCCGCGCGGTCGACGCGCTGCTGCCGGATGTGGACGAAGAGACGGCGATCGCAACGGCGTTGCGGTACCGGCTCGATCTGAGGAACAGCGCGGACCGGCTCGATGACGGCCGGCGCGGGGTGATGATCGCGAAGAACCGCATCCTCCCGGACCTGGGGTTCACGGGCAGCATGACCGTGGATGGTGACCGTACGCAGAACGTGTCGTTTACGTTCGGTGACGAGGATACGACGTGGCGGGCGGGGCTGCGGCTCGACGTCGACGACCGTAAGACGGAACGCAACGCATACCGAGCATCCCTCGTGCTGCTTCGCCGCGCGGAACGCGATCACGAGCGGTTCGCCGATGCGGTCCGCGCCGACGTCCGGCGCGCCCGGCGACAGCTCGTGCGGCAACGCATGGTACGCGACATCGAGGCGTTCAATGTGGAGGAAAACGTGTTTCGCGAAGCGGCGGCGACGGCGCAGGTGCAGGCGGGGCTGGCCGACAATCAGGACCTCGTCGATGCGCGGAACGACCTGTTGGACGCCCGGAACAACCTCGCGGGCGCGACCGCGGACTACCGCAACGCGATCCTTGAGTTCCGGCGTGACACCGGGACGCTCCGGATCGATGACGATGGCCGGTGGGTCGTGCTGGGGCGGCGCAGCGACGCCGGCGGCGCGGCCGGGCCTTAGCGCGTGTGAGCGGGAGCGAAACGGGGGGGCGAGCGAAACGGGTGGGCGAGCGAAATGGAGGGGCGAGCGAAA
>JBHHVO010000215.1:0-6102 GCA_046754365.1 Phycisphaerae bacterium
GTTCCGCTTCGTCTGGTAGTATTTCTTTCATGTGGCTGGTTTCACGCTCCTCTTATTCTTTTTGCTGTACTCTGCAAGATTCCGGAACCCCAGATCACCGCCACCGCCGGACCCAGCATCGGCGCCAGCCCCGTGATCGACGCAAAGTGATGCCCGAACAGCACATGCCGGTGCGTCGGCACGTAGTCCACGCCGTCACGCAGCGTATGCGCCGGCGTCGCCCGCTCCGGCGACAGCCGCAGCACCCGCGTCGACAGCCAACCCGCATACACGCGGTAGCCCAACGCGTACACGACACCACAAACCACCACGGCGACCAGTGGACTCATAACCCCGATTCTAGCCGACCCGCCCCCGCCGGCCACCACGCCGCTCGCGGTGTGGCACCCGTTTCCAACCTCCCGTGTGGCACCGGTTTTCAACCGGTGCGCCGGGTCCCCGATCGCTTCACCGGTGGGGGACGCAAGTAACGCCTCACGCCCACGTCAACCGATGCGCGATCCGAACCGCAACCGTGACCCCCCCCCCGGACGCAACCGAGCGTACCCACCGCCTACGTGACCCGGCATACCCGCTGATCCGCACGCCACGACGCCGCGCACCCCGAAAAACCCGCGCCACGACCCGTTAACACGGCGCTCGCCGATTTCCGGAATTCACCGATCACCCTGCGCGTTATTGGTGTAGACACGAACCGGCGCACCGTGCGACCGGCCACACGATGCCCATGGAGAACGAAACATGACGAACGATGACTGAACAACGCCCAGCGGCGAACGCCGACTGAAAACTGAAAACTGAAAACTGAAAACTGAAAACTATGACCCCCGCCCCACGCGACGCGCTACCGCCGCACCGCCGCGACCTCGCCGAGCAGGTCGGCCCAGCACCGGCGCTCGCGTTCCGGTGCAATCAGCGGCATCACACGGCGGCACCACGTGCACAACCGCGCGTAGAACCGAGCGTCCGTCTCCGCGCGGTACAGCAAGTCGGCCAGTACCCGCGTGTCACCGACCGGGAAATACCCGGGATACCCGGCGCCGAGCATCCCGACCGCGCCGCCGATCCGGGACGAGACGATCGGAACGCCCGACGCGATCGCCTCCGTGAAGACGTTCGCGCCGCCTTCCATCCGGGATGTGTGCACGAGCACCCGGCACCGGCGCAGCCGACGCAGCGCCGCCCAGCGCGGCAGCGCGCCCAGCCACGCGTAACGCGGATTCCGGCGCGATTCCGCACGCGCCCAACGCGCCATCGTCCGCGACAGCGCCGCGCCGACGTGCAACACGCGGAGCTTCGAGTCGTCCGGAACCAGACGCGACGCCATCGCCGTGCGAAACGGGTCCTTCACCGGCCGCAGGTGCCCGAGCACGCAAACGTCGAATGTCCGCTTCGCGACACGCGCCCGCGACGCGATCACCCGGGCCGACTGGTAGATTACCCGCGCCTTTGCGCGATGGCGCGGCGGCAGCGCGGAAACACCCGCACGCTGCAGCACGATCAGCCGCGTCGCGAGCGCCATCGACCGACGCGCGGCCGCCGACCGGTGGATGTCGCGGTACAGGTCCGTCCCCGCCATCGCCACGACGATCGGCGCGTCGGGCCATACGCGGTGGAAACCGCGCACCGCCGCCGCGCTCCGCCGCGCGTGCAGCGCGACCAGGACGTCGCACCGCCGACCGTCATACGTCTCTTCGATGACGACGCGGTGCCCGAGACCGCGCAACACGCGCGCCCACCGCAACGCGGTAACACGGTTGCCCGACGGTGAACCGGGCGGCGCGGGCGTGACCAGCAGGATCTTCATGCGTTGCGCCGCGGCCGAACCATCACCCGCGACGTGTCGAAATGTATCCGCCGAGGTGACCGATGGCTATACTAACCAGCGTTATGCCGACCGAGCACGTGGTGTTCCTCTCCGTTCCCGGGTTGCGGCCCGGTGACATCACCACCACGCAGACGCCCACGCTGCACGGCTGGGCGCGGCGCGGCGGCTTGGCCGAGCTCGTGCCGACCTTCCCGTGTGTCACGTCGCCGGTGCAGGCGACGATGCTCACCGGCACGCCGCCGGCCGACCACGGCGTCATCGCCAACGGGTTTTTCGATCGCGATCGGCGCGACGTCGCGTTCTGGGTCGCCCGCCACGACGTCGTCGCCGGCGAGCCGCTTTGGGATGCCGCCCGGCGCCGCCGCGACTGTGTGTCGGCCGTGTGGCACGCGCAGAACATCAAGGGCGCCGGCGCCGACTACATCGTCACCCCGGCGCCGATCCACAACCCCGACGGCACGACGCAGCCGTGGTGCTACGCGAAGCCGGACGGACTCTACGCCGAGCTCGTCGGCGACCTGGGCCATTTTCCGCTGCACCACTACTGGGGCCCGCTCGCCAGCATCGAATCCACGCGGTGGATTCTGCAAGCCGCCGTGTGGCTCGCCGGGCGGCGGCGCCCGCATGTGCAGTGGGTGTACGTCCCGCACCTCGACTACGCGGCGCAGAAGTTCGGCCCCGACAGCGCGCAGGCGGCCGACGCGCTCGTCGCGCTGGACGCGCTGCTCGGCGACTTCGCCGACGGCATCGCCCGCGCGGCGGCCGGCGCAGACGTCGCGTACCTCGTGGCCGGCGAATACGCGATGACCAACGTCACCGGCGCCGTTTACCCGAACCGCATGCTGCGCGATGCAGGTCTGTTGCGCGTAACGCAGCGCGACGGCGCCGAATACCTGGACCTGGTTCGCAGCACGGCGTTTGCGATGGTGGACCATCAGTTCGCGCATGTTTATGTGAGCCCGCCGTCGCGGGAGCACATCGCGCGGACGTGCGACGCGTTCCGCGGCGCCGCCGGCGTGGCGACCGTCTTGGCCCGAGGCGGCGGTCCCGGTGGTGAGGCCGATCGGACGGCCGTCGGGCTGGATCACGAGCGGTCCGGCGACGTCATACTCATCGCAGACGACGACCGCTGGTTCGCGTATTACTGGTGGCTCGACGACGCGGCCGCGCCGCCGTTCGCCCGCACCGTCGACATCCATAACAAGCCGGGCTACGACCCGGTCGAGTTGTTTTTCGACGATGCCACCAAGGGCATACCCCTGGACGCGTCGCTCGTGAAGGGCGCGCACGGCGTACCGGCGACCGACCCCCGCCACCGCACCGCGCTCGTCGCTTCGATGCCGGTCGCGGGTGTGTCAGATGGTGGCACGTATCGCGACACCGACGTCAAACGCATGGTCCTCGACCTTCTCGGCGCGTGACGGGCCGTGCCGTGGTCAATCAAAGGTCTTTTTCTTTCGCAGCAGGTGGTGGTAATGCTGGGCGAACCGGTGGGCCTCGTCGCGCATGGATTGCAACAGGCGGAGCGCGTCGTTGTTGCGGGCGAGGCGGACCGGTGCGGTTCTGGCCTGGATGTAGATTTCCTCCTCGCGCTTGGCGAGCGCGATGACCATCGGCGGTTGCATGGTCATGTCATCGGTGGCTTCGAGGGCGGCGTGCAACTGTCCGAGACCGCCGTCGATGACGATGACGTCGGGGTAGAGCTCGTCCCCCTCGGCCGCATAGCGATAGCGCCGCGAGACGACCTCTCGGATCGCGGCGTAGTCGTCGACGCCGGTGACGGACTTGATTTTGAATCGGCGGTAGCCGTTCTTGAACGGCTTGCCGTCGATGAAGCATACGAGCGACCCGACCGTCTGCTCGCCTTGCAGGTGCGCGATGTCGATGCATTCCATACTTCGCGGCGGGGCATCGAGCCCGAGCAGGTCTCCGAGCTTGTCGAGCCCCTTGCGCGGATCGACGAAGAACGCCTCGGGCTGTACATTCTCGCGGACGTCACCGGAGAGCGCGAGCGACTCAATGGCCTTGATCTGATCGCGCAGCTTCGCCGCGTCCTCGAACCGCAACGCGCTCGAC
Organism: Phycisphaerae bacterium; assembly: GCA_046754365.1. Lineage (GTDB taxonomy): Bacteria > Planctomycetota > Phycisphaerae > UBA1845 > UBA1845 > JBHHVO01. Next base: position 3,905 of record JBHHVO010000215.1, read on the forward strand.
GCCGCTTCCATGTCGCGCCGGAGCTGACGCAACACGGCGCTGCGCTTGCTGGCCATGAAGCGTTTGAGCCGGTCGATGTCCTGCTTGTATTCCTGTTTCGTGATCAGGTCCGCACACGGCGCGGTGCACTGGTTGATCGCGTGCAGCAGGCACGGCCGGAAGAACCGCCGTGTGTCGTCACCGTCGCGAATGTCGAGCTCACACGTGCGGAACTTGAACGCCCGCTGGAGGGCGTTGACGGCGTCGCGCATCGCGCCGGCCGACGGAAACGGGCCGTAGAGCTTACTGCCCTTGAGACGCGGTGTTCGCGTGACGTAGACACCGGGGAAGTCGTCGCCGACGGTGATTTCGATGTAGGGGAACGTCTTGTCGTCCTTGAGCATCGCGTTGTGCGGCGGCTGGATGTCCTTGATGAGCCGGCTTTCCTTGAGCAGCGCGTCGACCTCGCTGTCGCACTCGATGCAGTCGATGTCGCGAACGTGCTCGACCATGCGGCAGATGTCGGGGCCGCGGGTGTTGAGCAGGTCGGCCGAGGGTTGGAAGTAACTGCTCGCACGGGCACGGAGGTCCTTGGCCTTGCCGACGTAGAGGACGCGCCCCTCGGCGTCCTTCATGAGGTAGACGCCGGGTGTCTTGGGGAACCCGGCGATGCGGCGGCGGACGGCGTCGAGCTGTGCGTTGTCCATGACGGGGCGATTGTATCGATCCGGTCGCGGCGTGGCACGTTCGGGTTGGTGGGGTAGAATGGCCGCGCATCGCTACGCGAAACGCACCGGTTGGCAACCGGTGCCACACAGGGGGTTGGAAGCCGGTACCACACGGGAGGCCGGTTCGTGTCGGCCACCGCTGAGGCGCGTCCCCCACCGCTGAAGCGATGGGGCACCCGCACGCGGCAAGAACAGGTCGACGATTGCCATGGCCGACACGACAACCATACCGGTCATCTCCGACGTGGGGCGCGAGTACCTTCGCATTCATCTCACCGCCGACGTGGGGCCGGTGCGCCTGCGGCGGCTCGTCGAACACCTCGGATCGCTTGCGGCGGTTCGTGACGCGTCGATGGCGGCGCTCGAGGCGGTCGAGGGCGTCGGACCCGCGCTTTCCGAGCGGCTGTTTGAATCGCGGTGCGGGGATGACGCCGACGCGCGGATGTCGCGCGAGATTGAGCGTGCGGCCGAGCTTGGTTTGCGGATCGTGTGCGCCGAGGATGACGCGTATCCGGCGCCGCTGCGGCACATCCCGGACCCGCCGGTGTGCCTCTACGTTCGCGGGGCGCTGGATCCGGCGGACGCGGTGGCGGTGTCGATCGTGGGTACGCGGCGGTGTTCGCATTACGGTGTGGAACAGGCGCGGCGGCTTTCGGGATTGCTGGCCGGTGCGGGTTTTACGGTGGTGTCGGGGCTTGCGCGCGGGATCGACGGGCACGCGCATCGCGGGGCGCTGGCATGTGGCGGTCGGACGGTCGCCGTGCTGGGGAACGGGTTGCCGGCGATTTATCCGCGCGAGCACGGCGGGCTGGCGGACGAGATCGCGGCCTGCGGCGCGATTGTGAGTGAGCTACCCCTGGACACGGCGCCGGAGCGGGGCCACTTCCCGGCGCGGAACCGGATCATCGCGGGGATGACACTTGGTGTCATTGTCGTAGAGGCGGGTGAGCGGAGCGGCGCGCTCATCACGGCGCGGCTCGCAAACGAGTACAACCGCGAGGTGTTCGCGGTGCCCGGTCGCGTAGACCAGCCCGGCATCAGCGCCGGCGTGAACCGCCTCATCCGCGACGGCGGGGCGAAGCTTGTGACGTGCCTCGAGGACGTGCTGGACGAACTCGGTGCGGTTGGTGACATCATGGCGCCGACCGCGTCCGACGCGTCCGGTGCCGCGGACGCGGACGGTCCCACCGGCGCGGCCGGCGGTGCGGACGGGTCCGGCGGCCCGCGTGTGCGTCTTACCGATACGGAACGGGCCGTGTTTGATGCGCTTCGGAATGGATGCGGTGACCCCGACGCGGTTTGCGCAGCGACAGGGCGCGCCATCGCCGCGGTGACGGCGACGCTTACGACGCTGCAACTCAAGGGCGTGGTCCGGCAACTGCCCGGGAATCGATTCGAGGTGCGGACGCGGGGGGGCTGAGGGACAAGGCCCCATTGAGTTTCGGCCGGGTGGCCCATGTCCTCTGGACATGGGGGGGGATGCGATGATCG
>JBHHVO010000216.1:0-6068 GCA_046754365.1 Phycisphaerae bacterium
GGTACGGGGGGCGGACGCTACGAGGGGAACGTCCGGCACGGGGGCCGGACGCTACAGGCGTACGTCGGGTACGGCGGGCGGACGCGACGGGGCGGGGCCGGGCGGCAGCCGCGCTCGCGATCGACGTGTAGGTGCCCGACGTCGGCAGTTCGTAGCGGTGTCGGGCCGGCGCGTGTGGTGTCGGGCCGGCGCGTGTGGTTGAGGCGGTGGTTGTTCACAGGCTGTCCACGGTGGGTGTCGGCGGGCCGGAGGTGAAGTATGGACTTTGTTTTTCAAGTTAAAACACAATATGTTTTGCGGTGGCGCGTGGGCTCGGCCGGACACGAAGGAACTTAACTACTTTGTACGTGGTGACTTGGCGGTGTCAGGCGGTCGGCATCCGGGGGGGGTGTGGTCGCGTTACGTGTCATGGCGTGCTACGGCCGTGGGGACGCGTGGAGCACTTTTCAACAACCGATGGGCGATGCGCGGCGATTGCGGGTCGTTGGGTGTTTCGGGAGGATCGGCGGCGGTGACGGCGCGGTGTCACTCTTTTGTTGCGACGGAGGTGAGTCGTTGGGGGCTCGGTGGTTCGTGGGCGCTGCGCCGCGCCGGAGCGGTTCGTGCATCCGCTCCGTTGCGGTTGGGTTCGGTCCGACTCGTCGCGTGACGCATGGCGGGTCGCCGGTTGTGGGCGTCCCCGACCGCTCAAGAGATGGGGCACCCAGGATTGTGGGATGACGTGTGGTGCGGGTGTGTGACACACGGCCGGCACGCAATGTGGACGCATGAACGATCAAGCACCGAGACCGTTGCTGGAGACAAGACACCTTGTCAAGCGCTACGGCGGCAAGGCCGTCGTGGATGGGCTTAGTTTTGAGGTGTACGCCGGTGAGATTGTCGGGCTGCTGGGGCGGAACGGCGCCGGCAAGACGACGACGTTCCGGATGACGGTTGGGATGATCGATGCGGAGGAAGGCTCGGTGTTGTTCAACGGTGAGGATGTGACGGGGCTTCCGATGTACAAGCGCGCTCAGCTTGGGATGGGTTACCTGTCGCAGGAGCCGAGCGTGTTTCAGCGGCTCTCGGTGCTGGACAATCTGCTTGCGATCCTGGAGACGATGCGTCGGATTTCCCGGCGGGAGCGGTATGAAGCGGCGGAACGGCTGATCGAGCAGTTCGGTCTGACGCGGCAACGGCATCAGCTCGCGCGGACGTTGTCCGGTGGGGAGCGGCGCAAGCTGGAGATCGCGCGTGCGCTGGTGACGGATCCGAAGCTCATCATGCTGGATGAGCCGTTCAGCGGGGTGGACCCGAAGGCGGTCGAGGACCTGCAGGATGAGATTCTCCACCTCAAGCGCGACCGGGGGATCGCGATCCTCCTGACGGACCACAACGTTCGAGAGACACTGCGTGTCACCGACCGCAGCTACATCATTCATGAGGGTCGCAAGCTGGCGGAGGGGGCCCCGCAGCGAATCGTCCGCGACCCGCTCGTGCGCAAGACGTACCTGGGTACGCGGTTCCGCGATGATGAGTTTGACGGCGAAGCCGGCTGACGGGCGCGCCGCGGGGTACGGTCGATGACCCGTCCGGGGTTGGCGAACCCACGGCGGAATCGGTGACATCCACACAATACGTACGAGGACGCGGGTCCCGCGGCGTGGCGGATGCGCACCGGTTGAAAACCGGCGCCACACGAGGCTCGGAGACCGGTGCTACACGAAGGCTGGAAACCGGTGCCACACGAAGGTCGGCGACCGGTGCCCGAGCGCGATTGGGTATGGGTGCGGCACGGGGTTGGGGAAGGGTGGGTCACCGAGCGATCATCGGGATGATTCGGCGTGTCGTGGTGGGGTGGTGGCGCGTGGTCGGGCGTTGATGAGTCCGCGCTCGATGAGCATGCGTCGGTACGCCGGGGCGGGGTCGGGGTAGGTTCCGGTGTCGGGGAGTTTCCATTTTTCGAAGAGTTTCCTGTTGTCGTCGGCGCCTGCGCGCAGGTCTTCGCGTTTTCGACGGTCGTGGTGCTCGTCGTGGGCGATGAGGGCATCGCGGCATCCGATGACGGCGAGGGACTCGGTGATCTGTATTTTGAGCGAGAGGTCCGGGTCGAAGCCGAAGAAGTAGAACCGCTCATCGGCGTACCCGACGCGCGCGAGCAGGCTCCGGGGCAGCAGGCCGAAATTCGCATAGGGATAGCCGCGGACGTGGCAGAGTTCAAAGGTCGTGCCATCGTGTGTCACACGGTCGAGGACGTTGTGCGGGGTGTGCCAGTTGTGGTAGAACGCAATCATGCCGACATCGGTGAGGTCCGGCCGCTCGATCATGGCGACGGCGGCGTCGACGGCGCCGGGGAGCGGGTAGGCGTCGTCGTTGAGCCACATGACGTATCGGCCGCGTGCGGCGCGGAATCCCCTGTTGAACGCCTTGACCGCGCCTTGGCGGTGTGGTTCGAAGATCGCGCGCAGGGTAGGGTAGGGTCGGTCGTGGTGGGGATCGTCGGGTGCCGGGGCCGGGTCGTCGTCTTCCGTCGGCCGGGGGTCGGTGGCCGGCGCGGGCGCGCGAAGGGCCGCATCGTCGGCGTGCGTGACGACCTCACGCGCGACGTGTTGGAGCCACGGGCGTGTCCGGTCGGTTGAGCCGCCGTCGACGACGATGATTTCGTGCGGGTGGGTTACGTTTTGTGTGATCTTGTCGAGGCACCGCGCAAGCCTCGCGTGTCGGTTGAACGTGGGCACGACGATGGTGACAATGGGTTCGGTGGGCATTGCGTGCTCCGGGTCGCGTACGGTTGGTCGGTTGGGCGGTTTCCGACCGGCCGCGAGGGAACGTAGACCGACGGATGCGGTATCGGCAGGTCGGCGTGGCGAACTGTGGCCGATGTTGTAGGATGCGATTCACGTGAACGTGTTTCGGGATGCGTGCCGGTCGGTTGACGACGCCGTGGGGGATGGGTCGGTGTTTTGACGGCGTTGCCGCGGGTGGTCGCCGGTCGCCGATGGGTTCGTGCGGGTCGTGGCGGGGCATGGTTTGGCGGGCACGGATCGCGCTGATCCACGGGCTGGGGACGAGGCTGTGAGCATGGCATGATGACGACGCTGTGGCCGTTGGTTGTTTGTTGTTTGCCGCTTCAAAGTGGGTCGGGGGCTGTCGCGGACGAGACGTCGGTGCAGGCGGCGCCGGATGCGCCTCGTTCGCACACGGCGTCGTCCGGTGGGTCTGGGGAGACGTATCCGGAAGGGCTGTGGCCGTCGACGAAGCTCATGGGGCTTCTGGCGGGTCGATGGGCTGAGGACGTGACGGCGAAGTACGAGCTCTCCGACGCGCAGCTCGCGGATTTGCGCCGGCGGGTGACGGATCGTTGGCCTCGGTTTTTCACCGCGCATCGCCGGGAGATACAACCGCTCATCAACGAGTTCCTCGAGATGCGCTTGGAGCCGGAGCCGCCGTCGAAGGCGCGCGTTCAGGCGTGGGGTCAAGCGGCGCTCGGGGCGTTCGGGGCGTTCCGGGCGGAGTTGATCGCGAGCGCGGACGACTTTCGTGCGGTGTTGTCTCCGCTTCAGCGTGCGCGGTTCGAGGGCGACATGCTGGAGTTCGGTGTCGGGATGAAGTTCGCGGAGCAGAAGCTTCGGCGATGGGCGGACGGGGAGTTCAAGCCGCGCGAGTTCTGGGATCCGCCGGCGACGGAGCGACGGCGACGTCGTGCGGAACGCGCGGCGCGGAACCGGCGGGCGTCGGGCGAGGCGGAGGCGGACGAGCCCGAGCCGGCGGATCAGATCGTTGCGGAACTCGACGCGTGGGACGCGTATGTTAAGCAGTTCGCGCGGCTCTATGAGCTGGACGAAGGACAGCTCGGCGCGGCGCGGTCGTGCCTGCGGGAACTCAAGGCGCGTGCGATCGACCACCGCAACCTGAAGCGTGTGGAGATCGCGCGGCTGGAAGCGCGGATCGCGCGAGGTGACGCGGCCGATGCGGAGCTTGCCGACATCAAACAGCAACTTGTCGCGCTATACGGCCCGATCGACAAGATGTTCGAGGAGCTCCAAACCCGTCTGCATGCGATCCCGACGGTCGAACAGCGCGCTCGCGTCGCGGCGGCGACGCAGGACAAGGCGGCCGACAAGTCACGCGATTAGCGGTACCGCACCATGTCGTCATAAACCCGGAGCCGCAGGCGGGTTGCGTGCCGGGTGATCGCAGTTTGTGAAAGGCCGGACGCCTTGCGCTACCCGTGACGCTGCGCCGTGGTGTTGGGGTTGTTGGAGCGCGCAGGGGCGCAGCTCATGCGGTGGATCGGTCAACGGGCTTGGGGCGGTGCTGCGTCGATGATCGGGGGCAGATCCATGAGGCTTCGGATGACATGGTCTGCGTCGGTGGCGAAATCGGGCACCGGCCGGTCGCCGATCATGAGCACCGTGTGTGTGCCGGCTCGCCGGCCGGAGACGATGTCGAAGAGATAGTCGCCGACCATCCAACTCCGCGCGGGTTCTGCGTGGAGCTGGCGGCAGATGGATCGCACGGGCTCGGCCGACGGTTTGATCGCGCCGTCTTCGCGGGTGCGTAGCGCGTCGAGGGTGATGCCGAAGCGATCGAGCACGGCGTCGACCCATCGTCGCGCGTTTCGTGTGAGGACGGCGATGGGATGTCCGGTTTCGTGGAGGATTCGGATGGTGTCGGCGGCGCCGGGGTAGAGCGTGGCGTGTTCCGCGGCCGCCCGCTCGTGCGCGTCGAGGATATCGCGGGCGCGGGCTTGGGCTGCGCACGGCATGTCGTCGATGGCCTCGAGGATCGGGCCGGACGCGATGCCGATTTCGGCGCGGATGGCGTCGAAGTCCAGGTAGGGCCTGGTGAGCGTACCGTCGAGGTCGAAGATGACGGCGGCGGTGGCGGCGGTCGCGTGTTGCACGCGGGCATGGTAGAAGCATGGTGGGGCGGTGTCACGCCGGCGGTCGGGTCGGTTGCGTGCGTCCCCGACGGCTGAAGCCATGGGTCACGCAGGGTCCGTTACGGTCGCGGTTCGGATTGAGCATCGGCTCACGTGTGCCGGAGGCATGTCGTCGCGGTCGTGTGCGGGCGAGGGCGCGGGGACGCGGCGGTGACATGGCGACATGACGACGGTCCTTGGGATTGAGACTTCGTGCGACGAGACGGCGGCGGCGGTGGTCGCCGACGGGCGGGACGTGCGGAGCAACGTCATCGCGTCGCAAGTGGCGCTGCACGAGAAGTACGGCGGCGTTGTGCCGGAGATCGCGTCGCGGGCGCACATCGAACGGCTCGACGGTGTGATCGAAGAGGCGATGACGGTGTGAGCTCGCCGACACGACCGTACACTCTTTGCTCGGCACGATCACGAACCGCACAGGTGTTCACGAGCATGACGTCGGCCTCATCGGGACGAACCGTCAACCGGTACCCGTCCCTGTCGAAGAGGCCGCGGATGAGCTCGGTGTCGGCGACGTTCATCTGACAGCCGTACGTTTCGATGTACAATCGCTTCACAATCGGTCCCCGCGTCGCGTTACCATCCGTGTGTCCCGTCACCTTCGCCGAAATCCGCCGCGCTCGACGGCATGACCGCCGTCAGCGACCCATCCTCATCGAGCGCCAACGTGGTGGTGAACCGTGGAGGCGGGCGGCCCGTCCTGTCGCTGGGAAGATAGACCTCCACGTAGTCCTCCGTCAGCCCCCGGAAGCGTCGCTGCCGGCGACCGAGCAGCACCACGTCGGCGCTTCGACCGGCGCGCCGGCGGCGATACGAGGCCCCCCGCGCGGCGGCGAGCTGCCGGAGCTCCCGGGATCGCCTGGTCACCGTGGCGGGGCTCACGGGATCTCCCAGCCGGCGGGCGGAGGCGGTGGGACGCTCGGAGTAGGGAAACACGTGGAGGTAGGTGAAGGGCAGCGCCCGGATCAAGGCCAACGAGGCGAGATGATCTGCCTCGCTCTCGCCCGGGAACCCCACGATGACATCGGCGCCCAAACCGAACGCCGGCAGGCGGGCGGCCAACGCCTCGCACCGCTGCCGGTAGGTGGATGCGGTATACCAATGGCGGCCCATTCGCCTCAGCATCCGATCGCTACCCGACTGGAGG
>JBHHVO010000217.1:0-5988 GCA_046754365.1 Phycisphaerae bacterium
GAAGTCCTCGCCCGGGCTCGAATCCGCAGGGGCGGGATCGGGTCGGCGCGGTCTGGCGTCGTCGCGTTCGCCGTGTCGTGTCCGGGCGGAGTTACGGCCCCATGAACTCGCGTTGGAAGAACGCGAAGTCGGCGAGGTCGATGTCGTCGTCGGCGTCATAGTCGCCGATCGCGATGCACTCGGGTGGCGTTGGGATGTCGGCGGCGCTGATGACCATACACGATCGGAAGAACCTGAAGTCGTCGAGGTCGACGTCGCAATCCATGTCGGCGTCGCTGAGGGGGCTGCCGTCGGGATTGACGATCCCGCCTGGCGGGGTCGCGTTGCAGACGTCGTCCTCGTTGGGTACGCCGTCGCCGTCGATGTCGGGGTCGCACAGGTCGATCACGCCGTCGCCGTCGAAGTCCGGCTCACACTCGTCGGGCACGCCGCCGCCGTCGCAGTCCTCGCTCGTGCCGTCCGCGATGTCGTCCTGGTCGTTGACGCCGTTGTTGTTGCAATCGTTCGTAAGCCGGATGAAGTAGACATCCTGCTCGCCGTTGAACGTCGCGGCGTACGCGAGGTTCGCACCGAGATTGTTCGACACCATGTGGTAGTAGTCGCCGATCTTCGCCTGGCCCTTCGGCCAGCCGACGAAGCTGTTCCACACCGGGCTGATCGGCATGTTCTTCGACCATGTCGTGCCGGCGTCGTTGGAGAACGCGTAGTACAGCTCCGAGAGGTTGGTCGCGCCTGAGTTGCGGGTGTCGTTCCAGATCACGTCGATCCGGCCGTTCGGTGCGACCGACATCGTGCCGAACCACTGCCACGCGTTGGCATCGAGCGGATCGTCGTTGACGCGGATCGGTTCGTCCCACGTCACGCCGCCGTCGGTGCTCCGCGCGAACATGACGTCGGCCGGGTCGCTGCCCGGCGGGTTGACGGTCGAGAGGATGTAGACGTTGCCGTGCGTCATGCCGCCGGAATGATCCGTGGCGATCCAGGGTTGGCCGGTGAGTCCGGACGGGTTCGGCCCTTCGAACCCGCCGATCGTGCCGCCGAGGTCGACAAACGTGACGAGGTCGAAGTCCGGGACCGTGTCGGGGTCCTGCGCGGTCGTGGATCGCACGACGCGGGCGTCGCGGTCGACGAGGTATAGCGCGCCGTCCGGGGCGACGCTCAATGTGCCCCAGAACGTGTTGTTGATCGGCGCGGCGATCGGGCCCATGAACGACGCGCCGGCGTCGGTCGAGCGCGTGAACTGGAGGCTGTCGGTCCAGGCGAGGTAGATGTGCCCGTTGCCGATCCCGCCGGTGCGGTCGATCGTGACCCATTGCTTGTCGTGGAAGCCTGGGACGATGACCGTGGTCGCCGGCCACGTCACGCCACCGTCGAACGACCGGAACAGGCTCATCGCGTCGCCGTTGATCGACGTGTAGTGGAACACGCCGTCGGTGTCGGCCGCCAAAACGGGGTCGCTGCCGAACACACCGGGCGTGATGGTCCCCGGGAACGTCCACGTGCTGCCGCCATCGTGGCTGTACGCCCACCCGGGTTCACGGTGGCCGCTGGCGACGGTGTTGAACTGTCGCCATCCGATGACGATCTTGTTGGGATCGTTCGGGTCGATCGCGATCGATGGTTCGTTCGCGGCGTCGCCGGGGATGTTGTTGCCGAACGCGTCGACGTTCACTTGGACGCTGAGGAACGAACCTCGCACGACGGGTGGCGCGTGCAGCGGACCGGTGGCGGTCGGCACGATCGGCGGGCGGGCGGGTGCATCATCCGGGGCCTCGTGGTGGGTGGTCGCGGGCCCGTTGCGGCGGGTGAGGTCGGGGGCCTGGGCGTGGCTGGTTTCCGTGGTCTTCGAGCGGATGGCTTCGGAGGTGCTGCCGCTGGCGGCTTTGCGGGCGGCACCACGGTTGGGTTCGGGGGCGTCCGGACGGTTGGGTTCGATCGCGTTGTGGGAGATCGCTTGGAGGGCGTCGTGATCGTTGCCCTCGGGCGCGGGTGGCCCGACGTGCAGGTCGGCGTCAATGGCCGACGCCGGATGCCACGGAAACGTTGGGACCGCCGCGCATGCGAACACTGTGGCGGTAGCGAAGACGGCGTGCCTGGTGGCGGGTGTGTGACGTCGGATCATGATCGATCTCCGGGTTCCTGGTGTGACGGTCTGGCGGAGCGCTTCACGTTGTCCCCCCACGCGTCGCGATGGCGTGTGTCAGGTCCAGCGCCTGGTGACGGAACGCCGACGCCCCCCCACCCTGCGACCATCAACATCATCTTCGGGAGTCGAAGATCCAATGTCCAAGGTCGAAGGTCCAAGGTTGCGTTTCGAACGCCGTCGCCCCCCCACGGTACGACCGAACGCCATGATAGCGTATCCGCGTCACCGACTCCAGCCCGTGCGGGGAGCGTGCGCCGTGGCGCCGGCGTGCCGTGCCGCGGCCTTGTCCGGTCCGAGGGGCACCAGTAGACTGGTCCGCGACCCGGTATGGCCGATTTCAACGAGAATCTCTGGGCGCCGTGGCGGATGGAGTACATCCGATCGCTCGGTGACGACGTGACCGACGACGGGTGCTTTCTGTGTCGGTATTGGGCCGCACCGGACGACGACGCGGCGAACCATGTCGTGTGGCGTGGCGCGTCGGCGTTTGTCGTGATGAACCGGTTCCCGTACACAAACGGTCACCTGCTCGTGGCGGTCGCATCGCATGTCGGTGATATGTCCGACCTGTCGCGGGACGAGCTGGCCGGGCTGACGGTCATGATACGCGACGCACTCGGCGTGTTGACGACGACGATCGGGCCGCACGGCTTCAACATCGGCTTCAACATCGGCCGGTGCGCCGGGGCGGGCCTCCCCGACCATTTGCACGCGCACATCGTCCCACGGTGGCGTGGTGACACGAACTACATGGCGGTTCTCGGCGGCACCCGCGTGATTCCCGAGGCGCTCGACACGCTGTACCGCGACCTTCGGCGGGCGGCTGTCGACGCCGGGCTGGGCGCACGGGATCACGCATGAATACGCGCGCACGGGCGGCACGTCCGCCCTGGCGACGGGCGCCGGCCGGGGTCGACTATGGCGCACCGCGCCGCATGGGTTACGCCGCGCCTCTGCGGATGAAGCGGTGATGCCATGTTCCACGCGTTGCCACACGAATCGATGATCGACGCGACGCAGGGCCATCTCGCGCCGTATGCCACGCGGGCCCGCGACGGTGGGGAGCGCGTCCACCCCGAACCCGCACCACCCGTTATGACGCCGTTCGAGCTTGACCGGCATCGCATCATCTCCGCGACGGCGTTCCGGCGGCTCCAGGGCAAAACGCAGGTGTTCGCGCCGGGTTACGGGGACCACTTCCGCACGCGCCTGACGCATACGCTCGAGGCCGCCCACATCGCGCGGTGCGTCGCCGTGCGGCTTCGGGCCAGCGCAACGCTGGCCGACGCGATCACGCTCGCGCACGACCTCGGGCACGCGCCGTTCGGGCACGCCGGTGAGGCGGCGCTCGATGAGTTGACCGCCGCGATCGGCGGTTTCAATCACAACGCGCATACGCTCCGCGTCGCGACATACCTCGAGCACCCGTTCCCGCCGTTTCGCGGCTTGAACCTGACGGACGCAACCCGCGCCGGCCTGGCCGCGCACGAGACACGATACGATGTGCCGAGCGGAACCGCGGGGTCGCGGTCGGACGTCGACGCGGCCGCCCGCGCGCCGAGCGTCGAGGCGCAGATTGCGTCACTGGCGGATCGTGTCGCATACAACCTGCATGACCTGGAGGACGCGATCGGCGCCGGGATTCTGGGATTCGAAGCGCTTGAGCATGTCGCGCTCTGGCGGACGGCGTGCCGGCGTGTTCGGGTCGCGTTTTCCGCCGACACGATCCACGCCGTGCGGCGGCCGGTACTCGATATGATGCTCAACACCGTGCTCGCGGAGACGGTCGAGCACGCACTGGAACTCCTGGGTCAGTGTCGCACGCCGGAGGACGTACGGCGGTGCGGCCGGCCGATCGTCGTCCCGCCCAAAAACACCGAACAGGAGCTTGTCGCGTTGGAGGGGTTTCTTGCGCAGCACGTGTATCGCTGCCCGCCCATCGCCCGCGCGGACGCCGACGCGCGACGCATGATCCAGGAATTGTTCGAACACTACCAGCGGACGCCATCCGCGCTGCCGGCGCGGTTCATCGCCCGGCAGGCACGTGACGGCGCCGATCGGGCGATCTGCGACTACATCGCCGGCATGACCGACCGATTCTGCGCAGCCGAGCATGCGCGGCTGGTCGGATCCTGAGTCGCCGGTGTGCTGCGCCGCGACGCGGGCCGTGCGCGGCCTGTGCCGGGACGATGCACCGTCACGCGCCCGCGGTCCGTTGCGGATCCATGTCATAATGTTGTACAAATCACGCGTCACGAATCTCCTTGCGAGACATGACGCGCGTGTACGTTCCTATGAATGACTCGCGTGCGGATCGATCTTCCGCCCAACCGTCGGGCTCATGCGCACGGGGTTTACTCAAGCACGTGTATGTTCTTCTTGGCGCACATGTCCTTGAGGACCTTCGGCCACACGGTGACACTGACCTCGCCGAGGTGCGCCTTTCTTAGCAGGTACATGTACGTCCGCGACTGCCCGATGCCGCCGCCGATGCTCAGTGGAATATCGTTATTGAGGATCGCCTGATGATACGGCAGTTTCAGGAAATCCAGTTGTCCGGTGATTTCGAGTTGCTTCGTGAGTGAATCGGCGTCGACGCGTATGCCCATCGACGTGAGCTCATGACGACGCCGCGTGACGGGATTCCATACGAGGATGTCACCGTTCAGGCCGTGCATGCGAGTTCCACCGACGGAACGCGTTTCCGTTACCCAGTCGTCGTAATCCGCGGCCCGCATCTCGTGCGGGTATCCATCCTTGAGCACCCAGCCGATGCCGTAGATGAACACCGCGGGGTACTCCTTGAGGATCTCGGTTTCGCGGGCCTTGCGCGGCAGATCGGGATACCGGTCGAGGATTTCCTCGGCGTGCAGGAAGATGAGTTCCTCCGGAAACTCGGGGTAGCGGTCCATCTTCAATTGAGGGAAGAGCGTTTGCGCGTGCAAGCCGGCGCCTCGGATGACCTTCCATATCTTCTTGACGACGCTCGTGAGGTAATCAAGGTTGCGGCGATCGCGTGTGATGACTTGCTCCCAATCCCACTGATCGACGTAGGCACTGTGGTCGTGATCGAGAAAGTAATCCTTGCGGACCGCGCGCATGTCGGTGCAGATACCCTCGCCGGGACTGCAGCGGAACTGCTTGAGCGCCGCACGCTTCCACTTCGTCGCCGCCTGGACGATCTGCGCGTCGATGGGATGCTTGTCGTGGTCGTTGGATATGTGAAACTGGATCGGCGTACGAGAACCGTCGCGATCGAGGTAATCGTTCACGCCGCTCAGGACATCGACAATAAGCGGTACCTGCGTCATCACGAGGTTAAGTTCTCGGCAAAGGCCGTCCTCGATGTACTGCTTGATCGCGAACACGGCCTTCATCGTGTCCCTTGGATTCAGCGGTGTGCTGTAGTCGTCGGGGAGGATGCGCTCGAGTTCATCGTAATCACCGATCCCGGGACCGGCGAGGTCCGCTTGCTTGTCCGCCATGGCTCGTGGCTCCGAATTGCAGGACCGGGGCTTGTGGCCCCGCGACAGGCCGGCGACGCCGCCGGCATCTTGGCATCGTCATCATATCGTATGACGCGATCCGCCGAAAGCCACCGCACCAGGCCGCCGGGCGACGCACGTGTCGGCACGTGGTGGGTGCGGCGGCGCTTGTCGCGCGGACCGAATCGCGGTGGCCGGCGAGCACCGCGTTGTACGCCGCGTGAACCTCGCGTTTGGGCTCGTGCACAGGGGGCTGCGCAACACGCGCACCGGACCGGCCGTCGCGGCTCGGCGGGCGCCTCGCCCTGATACCACTTCCCGCGTTAGTCATAGACGAGGCGAGCAGCCTTCAAGAGC
>JBHHVO010000218.1:0-5984 GCA_046754365.1 Phycisphaerae bacterium
CGAGGATGGTCAACGCCGCCACAGTCGAGGCCACAAGTGACGTGCGTGTAGGCTGCGGTTGACGATCGGAACTACCATGACAATCCATGTGCATCCGTGTTTCTCCTTGGCGATGATCGCGGTCGCCGCAGTGGCGCACCGACGGCGATCACTTTGGTAGTGACGCGCCGTTCCAGATGTCGTACGCCTCCGCACCGTTGAGCAGGTCGATGACGCGGAGGATGTCGCTTGCGTTGCTTGCGCCGCTGCGGTCGGTGTCGGTCTGGTAGTCGGCCAGCGGCGGGTCGGTGACGCCGTTGAGGTCGTCGATGAGCGCGAGGACGTCGTTCGGGTTGCTCAGCCGGTCATTGTTGACGTCGGCGGGCAGATAGCCGATCCGGACGCTCGTGCCGCTTGCATTGTGCGTGATGATGGTCCAGTGCCCCGGCGGGATCGGGTCGGCCACGAAATCGCCGAACTGCAAGACGACGTCGTTGCCGTCGGGGAACACGAACGCGAGAAACGGCGGCGTGCCCGGCGGATCGAGCGTGATCGTGAAGTCCTCGACCGTGAGCGCGGCGGTATCTCCGTCGAACGTGAGCACCACCTGGGACCAACCCGTCACGTTGCCGCCGTCCGGCTCACTCGGCTGACGCGCGTCGATCGCGCCGTCCGGCGGGTCGCTCGATAGGATCGAGATGACCTCACATTCATCCGGGATGCCGTTGCCGTTGTCGTCGGCGCTCGCGCCGTCGGCGATGTCACCGTTGTCCGGCACGCCGTTGCCGTTGCAGTCGGGCGGCGGCGGCGGTGCGACGTCGATGATGAACAGGCCGTTGTTGATATCGCTCACCTGAACGTTGTGCTGTCCGAGGAACGGATAGACGCCCCACGCAGCGTCGAGCTCGGGCGGATCGAAGCTGGCGACGAATCCCAGGACACCCGTGACGGCGTCGATGTCGTAGACGCGCAGGCCCGCGCCGTACCACGAGTTGAACACACGATAGCCGATCACGGTCTGGTTGTGCACGCTGAACGCCTGCCCCTGCGGCATGGAGACGGCGTCGGTGATCTCCAACGTTACGCCCGGTCCGTCGCCCTCGACGATGTGGTAGACCGTGATGCCGCCGCCGGGGCGCTCCTCACCGGTCACGACATACTTGCCGTCCACGGTCGGCCAGCATGAATGCGTGTTGTTGCCGGGACCGCTGCCGAGCAACGTAGGCGGTGCATTCGCGACGTCGGATACGTCGTAGATCCAGATGCCGCTGTCCCACGCGGATACGTACATGCGACCATCGAGCACGGTCACGTCGTGCACGAACGATGTACCTACGTCGTTGAGCATCCATGTCGTTGTCGTGATCGGGGCGGGCGGTGGATCGTCCGGATCCAGCGCGGTGAGGTCGACGATGCCGACCCTCGGGGTGCCGCTGTCGGCCATGTAGAGAAACCCGCCGTCGTAGAAGACATTGTGGATCGCCGTAAACCCGGCGATCGCGATGTCGACCAGCCCTGCGGGATTGGCCGGGTCGCGGACGTCGACGATGTGCACGCTGTTGCCCGCGCCCTCGAGCGCGATGAACAGGAGCCCCGCCGCGACCTTCACATCCTGGGCGGAAGCGGTGGTGTTCGGCGGCGGCAGCAAGTACGCGGCCACGCGGAACGGCTGGGTCGGGTCGCTGATATCGATGATGTCGACGCCGGCCGAACCCCAGTGACCGACGTAGGCATAGTCCCCATCGGCCCAGACATCACCATAAGAACCGTTGAACTCATCCCAATGGCCGACGAGCGTCGCATTGACACCCCCCGCATGCGCGGACGCCCCCAGCAAGCCAAGCCACAACGCCATCGTCGCCTGCGCAACACAGCCATATCTCATCATGCGTGCCTCCCGGCCCATCGGGCCCCCATGCCACGACATCATGATACCAGGAACCACACGTCATTTGCAACGAGACGCCCGGCGGGACGGGTGTGCCGATCGCTGGTGGCATGAAGCCCCGGCCGGGGCGAGATCGAAGCGCCCACGGCGCGCGCGCCGGGATCCCGGTCCTGGATTCGGCCAAGCGCCCCGGCAGGGGCGAGAGACGAGGTATGCGGGCCGGTTTCTCGTCGGGCGGGTCACGTCCGGCGCAACGTCAATCGCGTGCCGTCACCCAGTCGGCGACGGCGGCGACGCCTTCGTCCCGGATGGCGGTCGCGCGGAACACGGGACGGGCGTCGCCGACCGCGGATTTGAGTTGCCCCTCGGTCGCGTCCGCGCCCGGCAGGTCGCATTTGTTGATGATGAAACAATCCGCGATTTCCATGATGCCGGCCTTGGAGAACTGGACGGCATCGCCGGTTTGGGGCATGAGCAACAGCGCCGTATGATCGACGATGTCGCGCACGGCCACGTCGGCCTGCCCAGCGCCGACGGTTTCGAGCAACACGTAGTCAAACCCGAAGCCGCTCACGACGCGGACGACGTCACCGCAGTGCGGTCCGAGCCCGCCCTGCACGTTGCCCGATGCCATACTCCGGATGAAGAAGTGTTGGTCCGGCTCGCCGTGCATCATGCGCAGTCGATCGCCGAGCAGCGCGCCGCCGGTGACCGGGCTCGTCGGGTCGACGGCGACCACGGCGACCTTGTGCCCGCGTCCGCGGAGTTCACCGCCGAGCCGGCCGATGAACGAGCTCTTGCCCACGCCCGGGGATCCGGTGATGCCGACCGTCGTGGCATGCCCGGGCGGCGGCGTCCAGTCTCCGAGGTCTCCGTCGCGTTGCAGCGCCGTCAAGAGCCGCGCCAGCGCGCGTGTGTCGCCCGCGGCATAGCCGCTGAGCACGCCGTTGAGCGGGGCCGGCGCATGGCGTTCGGCCAGGTTGCGCACGGTTTCGAGGATGCGATCGAGCGGCGAGCCCGGGTTGAAGATCGCGGCGATGCCCATGTCCTTGAGCGCCGGGTAGTCGGCGTCCGGCACGATGCCGCCGAGTACGATCGGGATGTGCTCGATGTCGAGTTCACGTCGGAGCCGGACGAGTTCCGGCATGACGGTCATGTGCGCCGCCGACAGCAGGCTCACACCGACGACGCCGACGTCTTCCTGCAGCGCCGCATACATCGTGGCCCGGCTCGTCTGCCACAGGCCCGTGTAGATGACCTCAATCCCCGCGTCGCGGAACGACCGTGCCAGCACCTTGACACCACGATCATGCCCGTCGAGCCCGATCTTGGCCAGGAGAATCCGCGGCGGTATGGGGCGCTGAGTGCTCATCGACGACATGGTGTGCGTGCCTCGGATGAATGGCGAATAGCGATTCGTGAATGACGCAGGGTGACCGCCCCAAAGTCAACCGTCATGATGCAACGTTCAACGGCGGGCAAGGCCGCGCTATGTGCCTCAGGCGCTGGCCTTTTCCTGCGCTCCGCATTCGCCATGGCGTCACCACTCCGGCCCGCCGTCGTAGCTGCCGAAGACGGTCTTCAACGTGTCCATCATCTCGCCGACGGTGGCGTCGGCCTTGGCGGCGTCGATGAGCGCGGGCATAACGTTTTCGTTCTCGGCGGCGTCGCGTCGCAGGCGTGCGAGGGCGGCCTGGTGCGCCGCGTCGTCGCGCGTCGCTTTGAGTCGCTCGAGCCGTGCGACCTGTTCGGTCTCGGTTTCCTGCGTGACCTGAAGGATCGGGATGCCGGGCGGCCCGTCGTCCACGAAGTCGGTCACGCCGACGATCTTGTCCTCGCCGCTGTCGAGCCGCTTCTGTTGGGCGAGCGACGACTCGGCGATCGCGCGCCGAAAGTACCCGCGGTGGATCGCGGGCAGCACACCCCCCATGGCGTCGATCGTGTCGAAGATGGCCCGCGCCCGGGCCTCGATGTCATCGGTGAGCTGCTCGATGAAGTAGCTCCCGCCGAGCGGATCGACCGTCTGCGTCACGTTGGTCTCGTGCGCGAGCACCTGCTGCGTGCGCAGCGCGAGTTTGGCCGCGTGTTCACTCGGCAGCGCGAGTGTCTCGTCCATGCTGTTGGTGTGCAGCGACTGCGTGCCGCCGAGCACGCCCGCGAGCGCCTGATACGCCACCCGAACGACGTTGTTCATCGGCTGCTGCTCGGTGAGCGTCACACCCGCGGTCTGACAATGCATCCGCAAGAGCCAGCTCCGCTCGCGCGCCGCGCGGAACCGGTCGCGCATGACGCGCGCCCAGATGCGCCGGGCCGCCCGGAGCTTGGCGATCTCCTCGAAAAAGTCGTTGTGTAGATCGAAAAAGAAGCTCAGCCTCGGGGCAAACGCATCCACGTCGAGCCCCCGCTCGATCGACTTCTCCACGTAGGTCATGCCGTCCGCGAGCGTAAACGCGAGCTCCTCGGCCGCGCTCGACCCGGCCTCGCGAATGTGGTAGCCGCTGATGCTCACGGTGTTCCACTGCGGCATGTGATGCGTGCAGTATTCGATCGTATCCACGACGAGCCCGACGCTCGGTTCCGGCGGAAACACGTATTCGTTCTGCGCGTGAAACTCCTTGAGGATGTCGTTCTGCAGCGTGCCCCGGAGCCGATCCGGCGGCACGCCCTGTTCCTGAGCCACCGCGACGTAGAACGCGAGCAGAATCGCCGCCGGCGCGTTGATCGTCATGCTCGTGCTCACCCGGCTCAGGTCGATACCGTCGAACAGGCGACGCATGTCGGCCAAGGAAGAAATCGCCACGCCGCACCGGCCCACCTCGCCGAGTGACAGGGGATCGTCACTATCGCGCCCCATGAGCGTAGGCAGGTCGAACGCCGTGCTCAGCCCCGTCGTGCCCTGGTCAAGCAGATACTTGAACCGCCGGTTCGTGTCGTCGGCCGAACCGAACCCGGCGAACTGGCGCATGGTCCAGAGCCGCTTTCGGTACATCGTCCGGTGCGGGCCGCGCGTAAACGGAAACGACCCCGGCTCGCCGAGCGCCACGCTCGGATCGAACGATGCGATGTCTTCCGGGCCGACAAACGGCTTGGGATCGGCTCGCTCGGACGTTGTCGACGTTGGCTCGACCGTTGCCTCTACCGTCGGTTCCACCGGTTCTACGCTCATCGTGATCCCCTCACTCCGCCATCCACGGCGCCGGGCGCTTTTCGAGAAACGCGGCGATGCCCTCGCGTGCGTCTCTGGTTTCAAAACATTCCGCAAACGCGGTCACGTCGTCCGCGTCGCGGAACGCCTGCTTGGCCAGACGCACCGCCGTCGGCGCGGCGCGCCGCAGCGACCTGCAAAACGCCGCGACCCGCGGACCGAGGTCCTCCGCCGAATTGACGATCTCATTGATCAGGCCGATCGCCTGACCCACCTCACACGAGATCGGCTCGGCGCTCAGGAACATCCGCTTCGCCCGCGACGGACCGATGAGACGCGTCAGACGCCCGATCCCGCCCCAACCCGGAATCAAGCCCAGTGACGTCTCGGGCATGCCGACCTTCGCCGATTTCACGGCGATGCGAAAATCGCACGCGAGCGCGAGCTCGAGCCCACCCCCCAGCGCCGCGCCGTTGATCGACGCCACCGTGATCGACGGCAACGCCGCCAGGTCGTTGAACACACCCTGACCCAGCGCCCCGTAGTCGCGAGCCTGCGCGGCGCCCAAGCCCGCCATCTCACGGATGTCGGCGCCGGCGAGAAAAACCTTGCCCTCGGCGCGCACCACCGTGATGCGAACGTCGCGCGCGTCGGCCACGCGCTGAACCGCAATCTCGAGCGCACGCAGCACGTCGGACGAAAGGACGTTCAGGCCGCCGTCCGTGGCGAACGTGATCGTCGCAGACGGCCCGTCGACGTTCAGCTTGACCGTGGTCTTACCCATATCGAAAGAACCCCTCCCCGGTCTTGCGGCCGAGCCGCCCCGCCAGGACCATCTTCCGCAGCAGCGGGCATGGCCGGTAGCGGTCTTCCCCGAGGTCGCGGTGCAACACTTCCATAATGTGCAAACACACGTCCAACCCGATGAGATCCGCGAGCGCGAGCGGCCCCATCGGGTGATTCATGCCGAGT
>JBHHVO010000219.1:0-5978 GCA_046754365.1 Phycisphaerae bacterium
CCGAATAGCCCGAGCGCAGACACGCACAAGGGATGCCGAGACCCCCGCCGAGCCTGCAAGGGAGGGCAAGGCTCCCGCCGAGCTCACAAGGAAGCCCGAGGCTCCCGCGGAGCTCTTGAAGGCTGCTGGTTTCGTCTATGACGAACGCGGGAAGTGGTATCAGCGCGAGGCCCCCGCGGAGCCGCATCCCGAGTCCAGCCCCGGGGCTCAGCTTCGCCCTCCCGTCCGACCCGTGTGTAACGATGAATTAGACGCGCGATCGCGCCGACACCCCGGCATCGGCCTCGATCAGGCGGATCAGGGACCGCGTCTCGAACGGCTTGCTCAGGTACCCGTGGAACCCGTCCTGAAGCAGCGCATGCCCCTCCGCCTCGGTCAGACCGGGTGCCGTCCCGATGAGCCGCACGCCGGGCAGGTCCGGTGACGACCGCACGAACCGGCTGATGACACCGGGTGTCACATCCGCAAGCGTGACGTCGAGGACAATCACGTGCGGCTTGAGCGCCTGCGCCGCCGCGCCCGCCTCGAACGCACACGACGCCGTACGCACCTCGTACCCGCCGTCGCGCAACAGCGCACGCTCCAGCGCACCGCGGAGACCCGCGTCGCCGTCCAACACGACGATCCGCGTCTGCCCGCTCTCCAGCCCGTCCAGCGGCATGCCGTGCGCACGCATGAACCGGATGAGCTGACCGACCGGAATCCGCCGATCCTTGCTGCCGGGAATCCGATACCCCCGAAGCTGACCGGAATCGAACCACTTCGACACCGTACGCGGCGCCACGCTGCAAAGCTTGGCCACGTCGCCCGTCGTCAGTACGTTCTTCCCGTGGGGCATGAGACCACCTGCGGGCCGTATCACGGCCGGCGTCGGCCGCGACGCACCCGCCTCCGCGCATGCACCGACCTCGTGTCGCGTCACGCGCAAGCTTGCGGGTTGGCTGCCCCATGGCTTCAGCCGTGGGGGACGCGCAGAACCCGCACGCTCAACGTGGACCGTGCACGACGCGGCTCCGGACGAACACCTACATCCGCCGCAGACGGCCATGGGCAGCAACACCCAGGCGCATGCGGTCACGCCGAGCGCGATCCGCTCAACCGTTCATCGGCAACCTGCACCGCGTTCTCGCTCGGCGCCGCCGCACCGCCGCGGGCCGCGCCGAAACGACGCGCCGCACGGCCTCTGGAGTTCCGATAAACATGGCCGGGGGAGTACTGGCCATCCGGCACCGAGCCCCGTCGCCGCCGTTCCGTCAACCCGATAAGCACGGACGGCACCATGTCGCTTGCGACGGAGGCACGCTATCACCGTCTTATTCTAGGACCTTGCTAAGCCGGGTTCCAGTCAACGCCGCGACCGGTCGCCATCGCCCGAACCGCCCGCGCCGATCCTACCCACGCCTCCACGCCATGCGCCCCCACGACACCGCGCATCCGCCAGGGCGATGTCCCACCGGGTGTCCCGGACATGGGCCATGGACCACATCCACGCGGATCCGGTTGACGCCGCCGGCGGCGCGGGATACGGTCTTGACGCGGCGCCAACACCACGACGCTTGAGCACATACGCCCATGGGAACGAAACCGCATACGATCCCTAGCACCGCCGGCAAGCTTGTCGTCTTAGCGGTATATGCCGGTCCGCTCGTCGCCCCGATCGTCCATGCACTCGAAGACGCCGTCGCGCCCGCGTGCGCCGCATGCGCCGCCGCCGCGACCTCCGGACCCTCCTGGCGGGCCGACTGCAGCGGCGGTTGTCACAACCCGACCCACCACCATCACCATCCCATCCACGACGCCACGCACTGCGTCCTTTGCAAGTCGTTCGCGGCGTCCGTCGCGCTCGCCCCCGCGATCTGTATCGCGCCGAGCACGCACACGCATCGCGGCGCGCTGCCCACACCACCGGCCACCACGCCGCGCACATCCGACCTCGCAACCTCCACGATCCGCGGTCCACCCCACACCCCACGCGCGTAGCGATCCGTGTAAACGCCGCACGCGCTGAATCCCACACGCGCGTGCGCAACACCGTTCAGCCGTGCGCTTCACCGTCGTACGGCTCGCGACGGCGTCGGATGCTGCGGCATCGACCGGTTCACGGATCAGCCGCGCGCACAACGCTGATCCATCAACCGCCCGCACCACCGCCACCGACCAGCCGCGTACATCCGCAGGGATCCATCATCGGCTTGCAGCAAGTAAGTAGCACCGCCGTCGCCCACAGCCCGGTGAATCCACTGCATGCGATTTGTTCTTGATGCCGGCGCCGCGCACCGATGCCGGCGCGGTCCGTCACCCTGGATCGGAGTTCAATCATGACACCGACACGATGGCCCTACGCGCTCGGCGTCGTCTGGCCCGCGGTCGCCGCCGCGATCGGGGCGCAGCCCGGCGACCCGACCAGCCAACACTTGCGCGACGACATGCGCCGCCTCCTCGAACGCGTGGAAACCCTCGAACGACAGCGCGACGCCGACAAGGCCCGCATCGCGGACCTCGAGCACCGCCTCGCCGACCTCGAACGCGCACCAGCCGCGCCAAGCGGTCCCGACGCCACGCCCCCACCGGGGGCGCAAACACCCGCCATCCCACCGCCGCCGACCGCGCCCGGCGCGCTGGGCCTTACGTGGTCCGGCGGCGCACCCAATGCACTCAATCCAGAGATCACCGTCTTCATCGACGCCGGCGCGAGCGTCTCGAGCCGGGGCAGCAACAACGCCCTCAACCGCTTCAACCTCCGTGAGGTCGAGATCGACCTGCGATCCGCCGTCTCACCGTCCGCCGACGGCGTCCTCATCATCGCGATCGGCGAGGAGATCGACCAGGACGTCTTCGGCGATGTCACCATCGACACGGCCGTCGACGTCGAAGAGGGCTACATCAACTTCCACAGCCTGCCGCATGACCTGTCGCTCAAGGTCGGCAAGTTTCGCAACGTCTTTGGCCGCAACAACCTCCTGCACACGCACGACCTGCCGCAGGTCACGCGGCCGCTCGCCGTCGACGCGTTCCTCGGCCCCGAAGGCCTCATGACCACCGGCGCATCCCTATCCTGGCTCGTCCCGAACCCCTGGGACAAATACATCGAGGCAACGCTCGACGTCGTCAACGCCGACGGCGGCGACGAGTCGCCCATCCTCGCCGACCCGAACGCGGAGAACCCGGCCATCGTCGCCCACGTCAAGTTCTTCGACGACGTCGGCGACACCGCATCCCTCGAGCTCGGCGGCACGTACCTCTTCGGACGCGCGAGCGCCGACGCGGATTCCGACGCCAACGTCTTCGGATTCGACCTGACCTACCACTGGGTAGACCCGGATCCAAGCCGGTTCAAGAGCATCCTGCTCCAGGGTGAGGCGTTTTGGGCAGCCAACGACGTCGATCGCGGCTTCGCCGGGATCAGACGCGACCACACGTTCGGCGTCTACGGCTTCGCGCAATATCAGCTCCATCGCGACTGGTACGTCGGACTCCGAGGCGACTACACCGAGTTCCCGGGCGACGCGCATCGCGGCGCAGGTGACGCCGATGTCGCGTTCTCGCCGTATATCACGTGGTACATCAACGAGTTCCTCCGCGTTCGCCTCGAGTATCAGCGTCGCCGCTTCGAGATGTTCGGGCGGTCGGGCGACGAAGACGCCGTGTTCCTCCAGTTCACAAGCGTCATCGGGGCGCACCCGCCGCACCCCTACTGGGTCAACCGTTAGCAACATGTCGAAAATGTCCAAACTATCCAGGCGGCACCGGCATCTCGCCGGTCATCGAGACGGACGCCCGGGTGCCCATCGCTTCAGCCGTGGGGAACCAGAATCCGCGTGCCGTCAACCCCGCACGTGCCGGTGGGATGGCGCCGATCCGACATCGCGCGCAAGGAAGACCTCATCCAACACAGCGCGACGACGAACCCGGTCGCCGGCACCCGTGTGCCACGTGCGACAAGCGCCGCAACCAACAAAAACACAGTGGACCACAAGGAGTCATGACATGAATCCCTATCGAACCTGCTTCGCACTCGCCGCGGTGCTGTGTTGGCCGATCGCCGCGCACGCCGCCGTCCGCGTCGTCACCACGACGCCGATCTACGCGGACATCGTCGCGCAAATCGGCGGACCGCACGTCACCGTCGAAAGCATCATGCGCGGGCCCGAGAACGTCCACAACGTCCGCCCCAAACCAAGCCACATGATCAAGCTCAAACGCGCCGATCTCTTCATACACTCCGGTCTCGACGGCGAGCTCTGGGCACCGCTGCTCATCAAGGGCGCACGCAATCCCAACCTCCGCCGCGGCGCCCCCGGCAACGTAGACGTCTCCGCCCGCATCGCGCTCAAGGAAGTCCCCGGCGCCGCCGGACTGACACGCGCGCTCGGCGACATCCACGTCTACGGCAACACCCACTACGCGCTCGATCCGCTCAACGGCGTCATCATCGCACGCACCATCACCGACGCGCTCAAACGCACCGACCCGACCCACGCGGACGCCTTCGAGCAAAACTACACCGCCTATGCCACGCGCCTCCAAACCCTCACGCAGACCCTGACACGACGTATCGCGCCATACCGCGGTACGCCGGTCGTCACGTACCACCGAACCTGGCCTTACTTCCTCGACCGCTTCCGCCTCAAAAAGGTCGCCGAAGTCGAGCCCAAACCCGGCATCTCGCCCGGACCCAGACACCTGGCCGCGTGTGTCGACGCGATGAACGCCGCCGGCGCGAAGATCGTCATCGTGGAAACCTTCAACAGCCGGCAAAACGCCGAAGCCGTCGCACGCCGCGCGAACGGCGTCGCCGTCGTGCTCGCGCAAGAGGTACACGCCCTCCCCGACGTCGACACGTATGAACAGCTCTTTGAATACAACGTCGAGCAGCTCCTCGACGCGTTCCGGCAGGTCGGTGCGAAGCCCGTCACGGACGGACCGACCGCCCCCGGCGACAACCCAGCCGCCGCGGGCGCGCCCGGACAAGCGGCACACCGCAAAACGGAAGGTCAGTGATCCATGCTCGAAGTCCTCGCCATCCCGTTCGTCGCGTGCGTCGTGCTCACCGGCATCCACTGCTACCTCGGCATCCACGTCGTCATGCGACAGGTCATCTTCGTCGACCTCGCCCTCGCACAAATCGCCGCCATGGGCGCCGCCGTCGCCACACTCTGCGGCTACCCACCCCATACCCCGCAGACCTACGCGTTCGCCGTCGGGTTCACCTTCATCGGCGCCGCCGTGTTCGCCGTCGGGCGGTTCCGCGACGAACGCGTCCCGCAGGAGGCCATCATCGGCATGGTCTACGCCGTCACCGCCGCCGTCGCGATCCTCATCCTCTCCAAGAGTTCCTTCGAACAACAGGAGATCGAACACATGCTCGTCGGACGCCTCCTCCTGGTGGAATGGCAAGAGGTCGGCAAGACGCTCCTCATCTACGGCGCGGTCGCCGCGCTCCACGTCGCGTGTCGCCGCAGGTTCTTTGCGATCTCGGCATCCGTCGAACACGCCCGCCGGGCCGGCATCAACGTCCGGTGGTGGGATTTCGTGTTCTACGCGTCCTTCGGCCTGGTCGTCACGAGCTCGGTCCAGATCGCGGGTGTCCTCCTCGTCTTCAGCTTCCTAGTCGTCCCCGCCGTCTGCGCCATCATGTTCTTCACCACCGTACGACACCGCCTCCTCGCGGGATGGGCGCTCGGCCTGGTCGCCAGCTTGATGGGCCTCGCCGCCAGCGCCCAATGGGACTTCCCCACCGGCGCGTCCGTGGTCGCGTCATTCGGCGTACTCTTCCTCTGCTGCGCCGCCACGGTCGCCCTCCGTGCCCTCGTAAAGCGTCACACGACCAACACCCACCCGCCCCATTCAGCGCCCAGAGCGTAAGCGACGGATCCTCCGCCCGTAGCGTCCGGCCCCCGTGCCGGACGTACCCGACGATCACCCCCCCCCGAGCGGGTGACCGCCGCCCGTAGCGTCCGGCCCCTGTGCCGGACGTA
>JBHHVO010000220.1:0-5950 GCA_046754365.1 Phycisphaerae bacterium
ATCCGGGCGTCAGCGACATCCTGGTGAACGGTCCGAAGCAAGTGTATGTCGAACGCCGCGGCAGGCTTGAGCGGACGGAGGTGGAGTTCCGCGACAACGCGCACCTGATGCACGTGATCGACAAGATCGTCAGCGCGGTCGGGCGGCGATGCGACGAAGTGTCGCCGATGGTGGATGCGCGGCTCAAGGACGGTAGCCGTGTCAACGCCGTGATCGCGCCGTTGGCGATCGACGGCGCGTCCATGTCGATTCGGCGGTTCGGTACGGACCCGCTGACGTGGGAAGACTACATCGATTTCAAGTCGTGCACCCCCGAGATGCGCGACTTCCTGGACGCGTGTGTCCGGGCGCACCTGAACGTCATCGTCGTCGGCGGCACCGGTTCGGGTAAGACCACGCTCCTCAACAATCTCTCGGCGTTCATCCCCGACACCGATCGCATCGTAACGATCGAGGACGCTGCCGAGCTGCAGCTCAGACAGCCGCACGTCGTGCGGCTCGAAACGCGCCCGGCGAACATCGAGGGCAAGGGGCGCATATCGATTCGCGATCTGCTCATCAACAGCTTGCGCATGCGGCCCGACCGCATTGTCGTCGGCGAGTGCCGCGGCGCAGAGACGCTCGACATGCTCCAAGCGATGAACACCGGACACGACGGATCGCTTACGACGATTCACGCCAACAGCACGCGCGACGCCGTGGCGCGTATCGAAACCATGGTGATGATGGCCGGATTCGAGCTCCCCGTGAAGGCGATTCGCCAGCAGGTCGCGTCCGCCATCCACGTGCTCGTGCAGGCCCAGCGCCTCACCGGCGGTCCCCGCAAGCTCGTCAGCATCACGGAAGTCACGGGCATGGAGGGAGAAGTCATCACGATGCAGGACATCTTCGTGTTCGAGCAGTTGGGTGTCAGCACGGAGGGTAGGGCCTACGGCCATTTCCTGGCCACGGGTATTCGCCCGGGCTTCCTGGACCGTTTCAAGGCCGTGGGATGCGAGGTCGATTCGAGCATGTTCGAGCGACGGGTGTTGATGGCGGACGATGTGTAGCCGAAAACCACTGAGGACCCAGTGATGGCCCTACTTATGGCACAAGCGACATTGGCGCAGCTATCCGAGAACCTCGTTTACGTCTTCGGTTCGGTCGGATCGATGATGCTGTCCTACGGCATCTACCAGGTCATCACGGAATCGAAAACGAGCAGCCGTAAGCGGATCCAAGACCGACTCCGCGGCCGGACCGCCAGGCTCCAGCGGCGCGCCGAAGCCGTGTCGATCCTCAAGAAGGGCGCGCGGCAGACCGGCTCGCTCGCCGACGCCCTCTTGGGGCGGCTGAGCATCGTGCCCAAGCTGCAAGTGCTGCTGGATCAGGCGGACATACCCTGGTCGGCCGCGCAAACCTTGTTGAACCTCGCAGGTCTAGCCCTGCTCGCGGCGATCGGGCTCGTGTTCTTCCAGTACAGCCCGCTCATGGCGATCGGGTGCGGGACCGCGGTCATATGTGTCCCGCTCGCGGTGCTCAGCCATCTCCGCAAGCGCCGCATGCGCAAGCTCACGCAGCAGCTCCCAGACGTCTTCGACATGATGAGCCAGGCGCTGCGGGCGGGGCACTCACTCTCCGGCGCGATCCAGCTCGTGCAGGAGCAGCTTCCCCCGCCGATCGCGACCGAGTTCGGACGTGTCTACCACGAGCAGAACCTCGGCATCAAGATCGAAGAGGCGCTGAGCGACATGGCCAAGCGCGTGGATTCGCTCGACGTGCGTTTCTTCGTCACCGCGGTCATGATCCAGCGTCAAACCGGCGGCGACCTGGCCGAGGTGCTCGACAACATCGCGGGCGTGATCCGCGAGCGGATCGAGCTGCAGGGTCTGGTGCGCGGTCTCACGGCGGAGGGGCGTCTGTCGGGGTGGGTACTCTTCGCGTTGCCGTTTGTGGTGTTTTTGGGCTCGCTCTACATGAACCCGGACTACGGCAATATCCTGCTCGACACGCCGCAGGGGCAGATCCTGCTGCTCATCGCCGGTGGGATGCAGTTGATGGGGATCGCGATGATCCGCTGGATTGTCAACATCAAGATCTGATTCGATCACGGAGCACGCCCGATGTCGATCTACCTACTCGGTGCCCTTGTTGCCGCGAGCATTGCGCTCATTGCCTACGCGTTGTGGCCGCGCGGCGACAGCAAACAGGATACGATCAAGCGCCGCATGAAGGGTGGCAAGGCGCAGCAGCAGCTCCAGCACATCCGCCAGCACGCCAGGGAATCCGTCGCCAAGCGGTTTATGAAGACCGTCGCGCCGATCGCCGTCAGGCCGGTCATGCTCACGAAACCGGAGGAGATGTCCCGCCTCCGCATGAAGCTCGCCACCGCCGGATTTCGCAACGAGAACGCGACGACGTCGTTCCTGGCCAGCAAATCCATCCTCGCGGTGCTCCTCGGGGCGGCGGGCGTGACGTACGCGGTCGCGAAAGGGGACAGCGTTCAGGGCGCGGCCGGGCTCGTGATCTTTTGCGCCGCGATCGGTTTCATGGCCCCGAACCTCTGGCTCAGCATGGCCGCGTCCAAGCGGATCGAAAAGGTTCGAGACGGACTTCCCGACAGCCTCGACATGCTCGTGATCTGTGTGGAGTCCGGACTGGGACTCGACGCCGCGTTTCAGCGCGTCGGCGATGAGATGACCGGCGTGCATCCCGTGCTCGCCGAAGAACTGCAGATCGTAACGCTCGAATCGCAAATGGGCATTCCGCGATCCGAGGCACTGGAAAACGTCTGCGCGCGAACCAACGTGCCGGAACTCAAATCCCTCGTCGCCATCATCAACCAGACCGAACGGTTCGGCACCAGCATCTCCAAGGCGCTCAGGAATCAGTCGGACGCACTGCGCGTCAAGCGACGCCAGGCCGCCGAGGAGCGCGCGCAGAGCACGACCGTCAAGCTCATGGCGCCGCTCATCCTCTTCATCTTCCCGGCGATTCTCGTTGTGCTCGCAGGCCCGGCCGCCCTGAGCATGATCGAAACACTCGGCAACACGACGGGGTTATAGCCACACCGGCGCGTCAGTTCGGCAGCGTCGCGCCGTTCCATTCGTCGTAGACGCCGGCGCCGTTCAAGAGATCGATCACCCGCAGGATGTCGGACGCCGTCACCATGTCCGACCGGTCGATGTCGGCCGACCACACCGGAAGCGGCTGCGCCCCGTTGAGGTGATCGATGAGCGTGAGCACGTCGTTCGCGGCGCTGTGCGCGTTGCCGTTCACGTCACCCGGGAGATAGCCGATGCGCGTGAACGTGAGGCTCTCGTTGTGGATGATGATGGTCCACGCACCGGGCTCAATCGGCGCGGCGAGCTCCATGAGCACCGTCGTGAAACCAACCAGCGACACCGATGCGATCTCCGGCGGCACACCATCGCCACCCATCTCGATGAGGAAGAAGTCGTTCGGCAGCGGGTTCGGCAGCGGATTGTTGAACTCGAGCGTGATGAACCGCCATCCGTCCGGGTTGCTCCCGTCGGGGGCGGTCGGTTGCCGCGCGTCAATCGCCATGTCGGGCGGGTCGCTGCCGACGATGATGGCCTCGCACACCTGGCTCTCGCAATTGGTGTTCGGGTGGAAGAAGCCGTCCAGGATATCCTCGCATACGGGCTGTGTTACGTCCGCCCCATCGACGCATACCTCGCCGCCGACCACGCAGCACGCCCCCGACACCTCCGGGATGCACGCGCCCTTAGCCTCGTTACATGGGATGTTCGGCGGGCACGGCGGCTCACCAGGCATGCACCCCTTGATCGGATCGCACGACTCGGCGCCGTCGCAGAACACGCCGTTGTCGCACGTCCCGTCGTTCGGGAAGTGCAAACACTTGCCCGTGATGTCGCACACGTCCGTCGTACACTCGAGATCGTCGACGCAATCTTGATCCGACGAGCACCCGCCGGGCCCCCCGCAGTCACCCGGACACGTCGCCGGTGTCTCGTTCGGCTCACAGATGCCGTTGCCGCAAAACGTCTGGCACAGGCCGCCGAAGCACGCCTCGGGGAATGTGCAGCCGCAATCCGGCACGCAGTTCAGGCAGTTTTCCGTTCCCTCGCAGACCCCATCACCGCAGCCCGGACCGCACGCGATGTCACCGCATGCCAGCCCCTCAGAGAAGCTGCCGCCGAGCCCGTTGCAGGCATCCTCCGTGATGTCGTCGACGCACTGATCCACGACGCAGCACGCCCCGGTCGCCGGCGGCACGCACGTGTCGTCCACCTCGTCGCACACCTCCTCCGGGGCGCACGGCGCGGTGCCCGTCTCGCATCCCGCCACCACCGAGCACGTTTCGGCGCCGTCGCAGAACAGCCCGTTGTCACACGCGCCGTCGTCGGCCACGTGATCGCAGACGTTCGCGGCCGTACAGATGTCCACCGTGCACGCAATGCCGTCGGCGCACTCGCTGTTGTCCTGACATTCCACGCAGTCGCCGGGACACGACGTCGGGTCCTCATCGGGCTCGCACACGCCGTTGCCGCAGAACGTCTCGCACACGCCGGCCACGCACTGCTCCAACACGGGATCGCAGGCGCAGTCGTCCACGCACGTCTCGCAGTCCTCGTTCGCGTCACACGTGCCGTCGCCGCAAAGCGGGCACACGCCGCTCGCGCATTCCTGACCCGGGAAGAACGTCCCGCCGATCGTGGTGCACACGAGCTCGGTGCTGTTGTCGACACACGTGGTCGGCGTGCAGCACGCACCGAGCGGCACGCAGGACATCCCCTCCTCGTCGCAGCCCTGTCCCGGGCACGGGTTGGCTCCGGGCTGACACCCCGCGCTCAGGTTGCACACCTCGACGCCGTCGCAGAATACCCCGTTGTCGCAGAAGCCTTCGATGATGGTGTGCTCGCACGTGTCCGACCCGGGCGGGAACGGACAGGCATCTTCCGTACAGTCGACGCCGTCGTCGCACGTCGGCGGCGTGCCCGGCTGACATCCGGTCACCGGGTCGCACGTCTCGGCGCCGTCGCAGAACACGCCGTTCGCGCAGAGCCCGTCGACGGGCGTGTTGCTGCACGTGCCGCCGGGTTCGCATACGTCCACCGTGCAAGCCACGCCGTCGTCGCACTCCTCGTCGCCCCCGCAAAAGAGCTGACACACACCGTCGATGCACGCCTCGCCCGCGTCGCACGGGCAGTCTTCCGCGCACGTCTCACAGTTCTCGTCGCCGTCGCAGATGCCGTTGCCACAGAACGTCTGGCACGTGCCGGCGACGCACTCCTCCGTGGGGAGGCATCCGCAGTCCGCTTCACAGTTGATGCAGCTCTCGTTGATTTCACATACGCCGTTCCCGCAGAATGTCTCGCAGAACGGCGGGTCGTCGCCGGGGGGGTCCGTACATTGCTCGTCCGGGCCGCAACCGCAGTCGTCCGGGCACGTCAGGCAGTCTTCGCAATTCGCCAGTAGCTCGCACACGCCGTTTCCGCAGAACGCCGCACATATCGGCACCTGCGGCTGGCAAAGACTCGGCACCTCGCAGACCTCCGTGGGGAGGCACACACAGTCGTCCGGGCACGTCTCGCAGTTCTCGTTGCAATCGCATACGCCGTCGCCGCACGCCCCGGCGCCGGGCGTGATCGTCACCGTAATCGGCGGACCCAGCGCACCGGTGACGATGAGGCCCGGCGTAAAGCCGTCCAGCACGACCGTCTGCGTGAACTCGCCGGCCGACGCGGGAATGCTGATCTGTGTACCCGCTCCGGCCGGGGCGATCGCCTCAAACGTGAACGTTACGACAAGCAGCCCGTTGGGTGGCGGCGGCGCGAACGCGGGCGGCGCCGGGGCGAACTGGGCCAGGGCCTCGTACAATGCGTCACCGTCATTAAACGGCAGGATGCCGCACGATCCTCCGGTACCGGGCGCCGATTCATTGCAGATTTGACTCGCCGCGCAATCGCTGTCCTCCGAGCAACTC
>JBHHVO010000221.1:0-5941 GCA_046754365.1 Phycisphaerae bacterium
GGCGTCGCGCGGCGTGGGGGATTGGCCAGACGAGCGTATCTATGGGACACACAGATGCACACTGAGGACGATGCCATGAGCGGACCCCAACCGACGATCCGTATGCCCAACGGCTGTCACGATGCGCCACCGACGGCGGCGAGACCGCCCGCCGCGACGCATGCGGCCGCGCGGCCGGTGGCCGTGGATGTACCGGTCCGGCGCGATCGTGCGGCCGCATACACGGGTTCGGCGGGTGCGGTGTGGCCGACGGGGTTCTGGGCGGCTGCGCTCGTCATGAGTCTTGTCTTGCCCGGCTGCGGGCCGAGCTACCACCTGCTCCGCCGCGAGGGCATCCGGCTCATGGTGGACCAGTCGTACGGCCCGGCGCGGTCGCTGCTGATGGAGGCGGAGGCGGCGAGCGCGCAGCGCGTCGAGAACCTATACGACATCGGTTTCTGCAGCCTCATGCTCGCACGGGAGAAGTTCGAACGTCATAACGCCCCGGCCGCGTTCCGCGAGGCCGACCGCGCGATCGCATACTTCAACCGCGTGCTCGATGCCCGTCCGGACCACGCCGCGGCGATCGAGGGCAAGAACGTCGCACTCGAGCTCAAGGGGCAGTTTGACGAGGCGCTGAAACAGGCGGAATGGGTGGCGGAGTTCGTCGGTCCGTCCGCGCGTCATCAGGTGTTCCTCGCGCAGGAGCTGGAAGAACGCGGCGATGTGGACGGCGCGTACCTCCGATACCGGCAGGCCGTCGCGATGGAACCGCGAAACGCGTCCGCGCACGCGGCGTTCGCGAGGTTCCTGTTGCGGCAAGACAAGGAGTCGGCGGGTCTGTACCACCTCCAGGCCGCGTATCGCCTGAATCCGTCGGATCGCTCGGTCGCGGACGAGCTCATCGCGCGGCACGCGTTGCCGACCGACGCACCGCTCGCCGGCGCCGCGCCGGATGCGTCGCCGTGAGCATGCGCGGGCGGGTCGACTGATGTGCGGCGTGTGCGGCGTCGTGCGGCCGGTCGGCGCACCGGTCGAGCCCGGCGTGCTGGAGCGTGCGTGTGCGGCGATGCGTCATCGCGGGCCGGACGACTCGGGCACGTGGACGGATGCCGCGCTCGATCATCACGTCGGACTCGGCGTCGTGCGGCTTGCGGTGTTAGACCCGTCGCCCGCCGCGCGGCAGCCGATGCACCGCGCCGACGGTCGATTCCACATCGCGTTTAACGGTGAGATATACAACTTTCGCGCGTTGCGACGGGACCTTGCGCACCTCGGCGACCGGTTCGTCACCGACGGCGACACGGAGGTCCTGCTGGCCGCGTGTGCACGGTGGGGTTGGGAGGCGCTCCACCGGCTAAGCGGCATGTGGGCGTTTGCGTTCTTCGACTCGCGGACGCGGTGTGGCTTGCTCGCGCGTGATCGGTTCGGCATCAAGCCGCTCTTCTACGCGTCGGGCCGCGACCCTGTATTGACGTTCGCGAGCGAGCTGCGTGCGCTGCTGCTGCTTGGCGGCGTCGACCGATCGCTGAATCCAACGGCCCTGCGCCAACACCTGCAGTTCGGCTATATCGCTCATCCCGACACGATCTACGCCGGTGCGCGACGCCTCGCACCGGGGCACTACGTCGCGTTCGATGCGGACGGCCCGGCCGAGCCGGTGCGGTATTATCATCCCGTCGCCGACGCGGCTGGACGGTGGGGACCGGCCGGCGCGGTGTGGCAACGTCACGACGGGGCCGACGGCCCCGCTGCGCCGGCGAGCGCGCCCGCCCTGTCCGCCGCAGCGTCCATGGGCGGCGGCGCGACGACCAACGTGGCCTGCGATACAGCCGATGCGACCGGCCGGGCGTCGCATGCCGACCATGACGCAGGGCCGGCGTCCAGGGCGAACCCCGCCGACGTGGACGGCGATCCGCGGCGCTGTGCGCACATCGGCACGGCGATCCGCCGGGTGCTTGGTGCCTCCGTCGTCAGCCGGCTCGTGGCCGATGTGCCGATGGGGACGCTGCTGTCGGGCGGACTGGACTCGTCGATCGTCGTCGCGCATATGGCCGAGGCCACCGGCCGGGCCGTGCGGACGTTCTCCGTCGGATACGCGGATCAGTCGGCGTACGACGAGACCCGGTACGCGCGGCTCGTGGCCGAGCGGTTCGGCACAGAGCACCACGAGCTGCGATTGACCCGGCGCGATGTGCTTGCCGCGATACCGCATGTCCTCGACCACGTCGGCGAGCCGGTCGGCGACAGCTCTATCATCCCGACGTCGGTGGTGTGTCGCTACGCGCGGAGCCTGGTGACGGTCGCCCTGAGCGGCGACGCCGGTGACGAGCTGTTCGGCGGCTATTGGCGCTACCTGGGGCACAGCGCCCTGGCGACCTACAGTAGGATCCCGCGGCTGGTCAGGGAGTTCGTGCTCGCGCCGTTGTTGGCCGCCGCACGGTCCGGCAAATCGACGGTCGCGGGAGACCGCGTTCGGCAGTTTCGCAAGCTGCTTCGTCCGGCCGGGTTTGATGCGTTCGCGCGGCACATTGCCTGGTCGCGCATCCTATCGCCGGAAGCGAATGACGTGATGCTGCCGGCCGGCGAGACGCGGGCCGCCGATGCGCGCGCGGTCGCACTGGCACGGTCGCTGACCGCGGGCATGCCGCGCGATGACACACTCAACCGCATCCTGGCGTTCGACCTGCAGTATGCACTGCCGGCGGACATGCTCCAGAAGGTCGACCTCGCCAGCATGATGCACGGTCTCGAGCTGCGGGTGCCGTTTCTCGATCCGGCCGTGACCCGGCTGGCGCTGTCGCTGCCGTCGCGGCTCAAGATCGACCGCGGCCTGCGCAAGCGCGTCCTTGTGGATGCGTATCGCGGCGTGTTGCCCGACGACGTGCTGGACCGCCCGAAGAAGGGTTTTGAAGTGCCGATCGGCGAGTATCTTCGCGGCCCGCTTGCCGATCTATTCCACGACACGGTGACGCGGGACGCCGTCGCGTCGCTCGGCGTGCTGTCGTACGACGGCGTCCAGCGGGTCTACCGCGACCACTGCGCCGGGCGGGTCGAGCACGCCGACCTGCTCTTCGCGGTCCTATCGCTCTGTTGGTGGCATCGCCGATTCGGGTGATGCGCGTGTTGCCGTACCAGGCCGTCAGTACGTTTGATCCGGCGCGTGGGCGATGTTCCTGCCGTCCCCACACGACACCGATTCGATGGCGTGGCCGGACGCAGCACGGCCTGGGCTGCCGCTGGTGGTTCGTTGCGCGCCGTGGCTATGGTCGGCGCGGTGGCGGCGGTTGGGGTGGTGGGGCGTTTTCGGGCGGTTGCGATCCTGTGGTGTTGAGTTCGTTCCATAGGTCGTCGAGCGGAGGTGTGTTCGGGCGTAGCCGCCGCGCGAGCTCGAGGAAGTCGAGGACGACGTCCTTCGTGATGCCGGCGGCGAGCGCGCGGCGGAGGTGGTCCGCGGTGGCGGCGTATTGTTCGGCCGAGAACGCCACATCGGCGGCGAGCTTGTGGGCGAGGGGATCGTCGGGCGCGAGCTCGACGGCCCGCATGACCCAGTGTTCGAACGCGTCGGGGAGCTCGGCGGTCGGTCGCGGCAAGACGGGCCCGCTACGTCGTTGCAAGAGGCTGTAGCACATCCGGGCGTACCGGCGACCGAGTTCGTGCCGGACGGCGTCATCGGGCGCGGCGTCGCGGGCCGTATCGCGCAGGATCTGCTCGGCCGCCGCCTCGTTACCGTCGGCGAGGTAGTGCCACACCATGCGCTGCGTCACGTCCCGCACAAGGTCGCGGCCGTCGGGTGTGTCTGGTGCCAGCGCAATGACACGGCGGGCCATCTCGATCGCGCGGTGCGGCTGGTCGGGCCGATGAAAGAACCGTGTATCGGCCAGGGCGGCGCACGTCGCCGCGAGGGCGATCGCGTCCGCCTCCGCGCCGCGTCGTGTGTAGTGTTCCACGGCCCGATCAAGGAGCGTCTCGGCGTGATCGTATCGACCGCTCAGGAACTCAAGGGTCGCCGCGATGCGTAGTTTTTCCGGGTACCAGGTTTCGCCGGGCGTGGCGTGCCCTGGTCCTGGCGTGGGGCGGGTTGGTCCGGGTGTTGGGTCGGTTTGTTCGGGCCGTGCATCGAGGGCGGCCCAGAGCACCGGCTTGTAGTACGCGTCGAACTGCGGGGCGGCGGCCAGCGTGCTGAGGAAGTCGACATACGCCGCGTCCAGCTCGTGCCGGCGGAGCGGACGGGCGATGATATCGAACAGATCGTGGGGGGCGATCGCCGCGCCGGCGACGCGCGCCAGGTCGAGGGCCACCACCGGATCAAACGGCTCGATGCGCACGGCCTCGCGCAACTGCCTCATGGCCTCAGCCCGGTCGTCCTGGCGGTAGGCATGGTCCGCGGCGAGTACGCGCGCGAGGAAATCATCCGGCGCGAGTGCGACGGCCCGGTCGATCCAGCGCGCGTACGCGGGCGGTAATGAGACCGGTGGCGTGCGCAGGATGTCACCGCCGTATCGCCGTAGGACGCCGTGGCCCAGCACCGTGTAGAGACGCCCTAGCTGTCGATCGATCGCCGCGTCCGCGTCCGACGCGGATCGCGGCGCGGCGACTGCGACCGCCGCATCGGGCGCCGCGGCGTCGGGCGGTTCCGCGCCGCTCAACACGGCATCGGTGATTGTCGTATCGGCGACCGGTGCATTGGTGACCCCTGCGTCGGCCATCCCGGCGGGTATCGTTCCGGCGGGCGGCGTCGCGGCGCCGGTTGCCGGCACGTGGACTACCGTACGTGCGCCGGCGTCGCTGGGGGTGATGCGGGTACCGGCCGGCCCGAGCGCGCGGAGCAAGTTCCGCGCGGCGTCCTCGTCGCCTGCCGCGAGGTGGAACGTCACGAGGCGGTGTCTGACGGCGCGGATGAGCGCGCGGCCCGGCTCGGAGTCGGGTGCATACCGCAGCGCCCGGGTCGCGGCGTCCACGGCCCGGTCCGGCGCGTCGGGGTGCAGGATGAACGTGGCATCGGCGAGCTCGGCCATGCAGGCCGCGGCCCCGAGGGGCGCACGCGGCGTGAGCTTGCGGTACGCGGCGGCGGCGGTTTCGAGCAGGCCGACGGCGACGTCGGAGGCGCCGCGTCTCGTCCGCAGCACGGCGGCCAGCCGAAGCCATTCCGGCCCCCACGGCATGTCGCTGAGGGCCTGGTCGATCGGCAACGTCTCGAGGCGGTGCTTCATGTCCATAACGACGCGATCGAATCGAGCGGCGGCGTCGGGTGTGGCGAGGAAGTGGATCGCGGCGTCGGGGTAGGGCTTGGGGATCGTGCTGAACCGCAACGGTCTCGCGAGGATCGTGATCGCGTGCTCCATGTCGACGTCGATCGGTGCAACGACGGCGAATTGTAGCGCGACATCCGTGTTGAACGGCTGGCGCAGGATCTCGCGTTCGATCGCCGACGCCGCGGCGCTCACAAACTGATCAACCTTATCGGACGCGCCGGAGTCGACCGCGTTCTGGGCATCGATGAGGTTCACGGCGCATTCGAGTCGCCCGTGATTGAAGAAGTCCGGTGCACGCGCGACGAGTTCCTTGAGCGCCAGGCTCGCCAGGCGGCAGTGCTCATGGCTGAGCGCGCGGTCGTGCGCGGCGCCGGCGAGTAGCTGACGCGCGTTCGCGCCCGAGCGTTGCGCGCGGGCGGTCCGTTGCGCAGCCCGGCGTTGGAGCGCGCCGGCGATCCTCGTGTGGGCCTCACCGAGTCGTGCCCGGCTCGTGAGCGCCCGCTGAGGGTTCAACTGTCTGACGGCTCGCTCGGCGAGCACAATCGCGCTCTCGAAGTCGCCCGCGTCGAGCCGTTCACCGGCGTCGTACGCAGCCCGGGCGGCACGGAAGTCGTCCCGGGCGACGACGAGCACGGCCGCGCCCGCCAATAGCCCGACCGCGCCGGCCCCGATCCTCATGCCACGGGGGAGCCGCGATCGCCGTGGCG
>JBHHVO010000222.1:0-5856 GCA_046754365.1 Phycisphaerae bacterium
GCAGTAGGCGTCTTTCTTGGCCTTAGCGGCCGCCTCCAGATGCGTACAGTGCTGGTGGTCGCAGGAGGCGATCATCACCGCGTCGACGTCGTCCTGGGCCAACAACTCGCGATAGCAAGTGAACTGACGTGCCGGCCGGCCGGTTTCGCACGCCGCGCGAGTTCGGCGCTGTTCGCCCCGGCGTTGCTCGCGCCCATGGCGCCGACCGACGCTTTTGGCGGCGCGTGATGTGGTGACACGTCCCCGAGCTTCACCTGACATGAAACGCCCCACGGCTGTTAGCTCCCACGCGCCCGAGCCTGGAACCGGCTCGGTGTGAGCCGCTCCGCCCAGCCAGTGCGCGGATTCCCACAATCGAGAACGCATACCGGCGCGGCGACGGGTTGGTCTCCCTGGTGCAGCGGTCGATCGATGCTCGGCGGGTTTCCATCCGTACCGAGGACGGCGCGGTGAACGCCGTTGCAGCGTGCCGCGGTCGTGTGGTGCGTTGCGCGGCCGGGTGTGTGTTGGCGCCGCGTCTCGTCGGGGCGACAGCGCATGTTCGCTTGTACGCGGGCTTCGGCGACGGCGTGCGGAACACCCGATGGACGTGGCGTGTCCGGCGGCGGGACGTACGGCACGGGACTTGCTGTAGCGTCGGATACGGCTGAGCAGACGCGTCCTGATGTCGTGGCGTGGCGTGCGGTCAAGCAGCCGCCGCGCGGCCGTCCGTCGATCAACGAGCGCGTGGTCGGGGTAGCCGTCACGGCTGCGGCGGACAGGTATCGTGAGCCGAACAACGATCCTATTGGCGGACGACGAAGAGACACTTCGCACGAACCTCGCGCAGGTGCTCGAGGAAGAACGGTTCCACGTGATTGCGTGTGCGGACGGTGCGGAGGCGCTGCGCGCCCTGAAGCAGCACGCGGTGGATGCCGTCATCACGGACCTGCGCATGCCCGGCGTGACCGGCATGGAGCTGATCGCGCACGCGCGGCAGTTGGCGCCCGAGGCGGGCATCATCGTCATCACGGCGTTCGGCGAAGTCGATACGGCGGTCGCCGCGATGAAGAGTGGCGCGAAGGATTACATCTGCAAACCCCTGATCTTCGACGAGCTGATCTTCAAGATCAAGCGCCTTCTGAAGCAGGACGATCTCGAGCGGCAGAACGCCGTGCTGCGCGAGCAGATACGCCGCACGCAGACGGCTGCGGATCTCATCGGCGAGTCGCCCGCGATGCGGACGATCGTTCGGGCGATCGACCGTGTAGCCCAAACGATGAGC
This sequence comes from Phycisphaerae bacterium, assembly GCA_046754365.1. Taxonomy (GTDB): domain Bacteria; phylum Planctomycetota; class Phycisphaerae; order UBA1845; family UBA1845; genus JBHHVO01. Next base: position 1,265 of record JBHHVO010000222.1, read on the forward strand.
AACGTGCTCATCAGCGGCGAGAGCGGAACGGGCAAAGAGGTGCTGGCCAAGGCGGTGCACTACGGCGGCGTGACCGCCGACAAACCGTTCATCGCGGTCAACTGCGGCGGCCTGCCGGACACGCTCGTCGAGAGCGAGTTGTTCGGGTATCGCCGGGGCGCGTTTACCGGCGCGGACGAGGACCACGCGGGCTATTTCGAGGCCGCGAACGACGGGACACTGTTTCTGGACGAAATCTCGAACCTTCCGATCAAGAGCCAATCGGTGCTGCTTCGCGTCATCGAGGAGCGCGCCGTCACGCGCGTCGGGGACAACCGACCACGACCGATCAACATCCGCATTATCGCGGCCACGAACCGCGACCTCGAGCAGGCGATCAAGGCGGGCGAGTTCCGCGAGGACCTGTACTACCGTCTGAACGTGGTTCGGTTCACGCTGCCGCCGCTGCGCGAACGGCCTGAGGACATCCCGGCGCTCGTCGACCACTTCGTCAAGAAGTACAACGCCGAGTTGAAGTGCCGGTGCCCTGGGTTTTCGGCGGCGGCGCTGGAGTCGATGAAGACGCACCCATGGAAGGGGAATGTTCGCGAGTTGGAGAACGTCGTCGAGCGGGCGCTGATCTTCGCGAACGGCGAGCTCGTGGAGTTCGCTGATCCAGCCATGGGTTCGCGTGCAGTCGTGCACGCCGCGAGCCCCTCGCTCGATCTGCGGACCGCCGCGCGTGAGTTCGAAAAGACGCACATCGAAAAGGCCTTGGCGGCGTGTGCGGGCAACAAGGTGGCCGCGGCGGATGCGCTGGGCATCGGGCTCAGCAGTCTCTATCGGAAGCTCGACGAGCTGCACATATCGAAAAACGGAGACGTATCGGCGTCCCCGGCGTGAGCGCCGGGCGCCTCGGGTGCGACGCGGTTCGCCGGACATCGCGCGATGTCGCGCACGTTGGGCCGCATGATGCGGTGTACGGCACGGCGCGCAGCACGAGATATGCAATGCGGCGAGAAAGGACGGCTGTCGTGACGAGTTCTGTGCGGTTCTCACACGACCGAGTCACAAGCCGGGTTCCCCGGATCCGACGATTCGCGATGAATCGATTCGTGCCCGAGCGGTTCGTAGTCCGGCGGTTGCTCGCTGCTGCGGTCGTGCCCATACTTGCGGCGGCGATGCCGGCGCGGGGGCAGCATGGCCGTCACGGCGCGCACCCACCGCTCCCGGACCAGCGGTGGTACCTGCAGTGTCGACTCGACGCGCCGGGTGGTCCGTCGCGACGGGATGTCCCGTTGGCGCTGCCGTCACCCGCCGCGGAGGCCAGGCTCGATCAGATCGTACGGCCGCCCGACCCGCTGCCGCCCATCCGGGTCACGCGGTACCTGCCGCAGGCGCGACGTGTTCAACATGTAATCCCGGACGATTCCGCCGCGGCCAAGCCGTCACTGCTGCTGGCCGTGGTCGGTCCTTCCCAGCGCTACGACCGTTGGCTTGTCGCCGGTGATGCCGCGCGGAACCGCATGTCGAGTCTGATCGCGACGTGGCGGTACATGGCCGTCACGAACGGTGGTGAGCGCGACGCGCTGCTACGACAATTCGAGACCGAGTTTACGCGTGCCCCGACGCTGGGCATCGCACGCGCGGACGGCGGTGGTGCCGAGACCGTGGCGGTCAAGCCAGGCACAGAGCATGTGCTGAAGGCGCTCGGGTGCACCGTACGCGTTCGCCGATTCCTGCCCGATTTCGCGATCGACGACAACACCGGGGAACCGATCAGCCGGTCGGACGCTCGCCGCAATCCGGCCGCGCTTGTCGAGATCGAATACGACGGCAAAACGCACGAACGGTGGGTGTTCTCGAAGTTTCCCACGTACACGCCGGGTAGCGATGTGCCGACGCCGTTTCGCGTGACGCTGCGGTGCCCCGTGCAAGCCGCACGCGCCGTCCCGGACTTCATGCTCCTGACGCGGGCGGGCGAGCACCACGAATTGTGGACGCGCGCCGGCGGCCGTTGCACGACCGCGCCGCTTACGCTCGGTCAATCAATACCGATCCCCGGCTGCCAGTATGCGTTTGTGGTCAAGGCGTTCGTTGCGGCGGGCCGGCTTACCGAGGACTATGTGTTGGCCGCCGACGGGCTGTCGGTGCCGGCGCTGCGGATCGAAACAACGCGTGGGGACGGCGTATGGACGCCCGTCTGGCTCGAGCTGGGCAAGGCCCGCGTCGTGCCCACCGACGCGGGCCCTCTCACCGTCGCGTTCGGCCCGCTCCCGCGCACGCCGTCCAGCGGCGCGGACCGCGGAGGCGGCCGGTGAGCAGTGTCGTCGGGCGCACAGCCGTAGTGGCCGTCATCGCGGGCGTCGTCACTCTTCCGGCGCCCTGGTTGGTCGTGGCCGGAAAGGCGGGTGCGACGTCCATCCGAGTGGCCGGACCCGCCGCATCATCGCCCCTGGTATCCACCACCACGTCAAGCAACGTATCCGCCGGCGCGTCCACACCTGCCGCCACGATCTCAGCAACCGCATCTGCCGACGTACCCGCTACCGGACCCGGAACGGCGACCCGGCGTATGCTGGCCCGCGCGGCGGCGACCGCATCCACGACCGCGACAGCGATCGTGCGCCCGACCGCATCGTCGGCAGCCGTCACCGATGCCCTTGCGACTTCGGCCACGCGGATGCCGCGTCCGGGCGACACCCGTGACTGTACGACGTCGGGATGCCACGATGGGTACGCGAAGCGCGTGGTGCACGGTCCGGTGATGTCCGGCGACTGCGATGCGTGCCACGAGCCGACCGCACCGACGGGTCACCGGTTCCGCCTCGTTGAGCAACGGGCCGCGCTGTGTGAGGCGTGTCATGACGAGTTCGATGACGACGTCGTACACCAACCGGTCGCCGATGGGCAGTGCACGACGTGTCATGATCCGCATGCGGCCGACGTGTCAGGTCTGCTTACCGAGCCATCCGTCGGCGCATTGTGCAGGCAATGCCATGAAGATGTGACGGATGGATTGACGTTTCTGCACGGTCCGGTCGCCGCTGGCGCATGCACGGCATGCCACGACCCGCACGCGGCCGAGCACGCATCCCTCCTGCCGACTGAAGACCGAGCCCTGTGTGTCGGCTGCCACGCCCCGCTGGCCGATCGCATGGCCGGTCTGGAGCACGTGCATGAGCCGGCCAGGTCGTCATGCCTGGCGTGCCACAACCCCCACGGCGCCGACAACCGCCGGAACCTCGCGTCTGGGGTACCGGAGCTTTGCACGGATTGCCACGACACGATTGCGGACATCATGGAGGACGCCGAGTTCCAGCACGACGCGCTTACAACCGGTCGGTCATGCCTGGCGTGTCACGATCCGCACGCCACCAGTGTTGCACACACCTTGCGCGCTGAGCCGCTGACGCTGTGTTTGTCGTGTCATGACAAGACCCTCGACACCGGCGGCGAGACCGTCCGCAACATCGCCGCCGTGCTTGCGGCCAACCCCGACCACCACGGTCCGGTGCGTGACGGGGACTGTACGGCGTGTCACGAGGTACACGGCGGGGATCACTTTCGGATGCTCGTCGATGCGTATCCGGCCGGGTTCTATGCGCCATTTGACGAGTCCCGGTACGCGCTGTGTTTCGGCTGCCACGACGTGGAGATGCTCGAGGATGAAGAGACCGACGATTTGACGAACTTCCGCAACGGCGAGCGGAACCTGCACTACCTGCACGTCAACCGCGACGTCAAGGGACGATCGTGCCGGGCGTGTCACGACCCGCACGCAAGCAAGCGCCCGGTGCACATCGCCGAATCCGCGCCGTTCGGCCAGTGGCGCATCCCGATCAACTTCTCCAAGACCGACACCGGCGGGTCATGTGCCCCGGGTTGTCACAAGCGGTATCGCTACGATCGGATCGAACCGGTGGTGAATCTCCCGCCGGCGGCGGACCCCGGCGCGGTGTCTGCGGGGAGCGCGACCGGGACTGTCGCGAAGAAAGACTGAGCCCGTGTATGAAGACGGAGGGCGAGGCTCCTGCCGAGCCGGGGACGGCGTCGGGACCGGGGCTCAGCAGGAGCTTCGCCCTCCCAGTTCGGGCTTGTGAGCAGCTTTTCACACACGCTCTGAGACCGAGGTGCTGCGGCGCACCGTGCGATGCGGTGTGGGACCATGTGCCTCGCATGGCGTGGGGTCTTTTCTCGCGCAGGGGGTGCGGCAAATCTCACAACGAACGCCCCGGGGATTCTCGGTTTTGAACACGGGCTGGTCGGCCATTCTCGGTTCTGGGAAGTGTGTGGCGTCCGTGGTCGGGTGATGTCGATCCCTTTACCGTCATATCTTGGCGAAAAAGATCGGTGATACGGTGGTTTCGGGTTCTCGTACCCCCGCGACCAGCGCATGGTGCGGCCGTGTGGCACGGTGGGTGCTGGTCGTCCTTTTGGCCGTGCCGTGCCGTGCGGTCCGCGTTTTGCGGATCGATCGAGCGGCTTGTTGCGGCGGCCGTGTGTCTCACCGCCGCTTGGCGACCTGCACGTTGTGAGCGGTCCGCGCGCGTCGCCGCAGAGGGCGTTTGCGCCGACCGGTGCGTGTCGTCTCTCATGGTGCAGGGGGTGTC
>JBHHVO010000223.1:0-5844 GCA_046754365.1 Phycisphaerae bacterium
AGTCGCGGAGCATGGTGAGCGTGCGGTGGTAGTTCGCCCGGTGCGTTAGGACCTGCTCCACCAGGTCGACCTCCTCGCTGCCTACGACACTCAGGTCGTCGACGAGCGCCGAAGCGGGGACGCCGACCGGGTCGTCGATCGACGTCACGGGACCGAGCGCAGCGCCGCCGTGGTGCGATGCGCCACCCGAACGACAATGTGCCGCCGCGATCGACGCCGCACATAAGACCCCCACCGTCATGCGTGATCGAGACATGATACCTCCGCGAAGGATGCGAACGCCGCGCCTGCCCCTGCACCTCGTGTACCGGGCGGATAGGTATTAGACGACCGGCGTCGGTCCGCGTCAACACCGGATCCCCCACCGACGCGACGCCGTTTCCCGGCTTCGCGGGACGAAGACGATGGGCTACGCGTTCGCGTTGAACGCGCGGGCGCCGGCTCGTCGCGCCGGCCCCCACCCACGACGCTGGATCCGAGCCCGCTCCGGCGTGCGCCGGCGGCGTGTGTCGCAACCGATTGCCGATGGGCCACATCGCCGGGACGCGTCCCCAGGATGCGGGGGCGTCCCGCGGGCATGCGGGTACGTGCCTACCACTGCGCCTCTTCGAACGCGCCGAGCTTGGGTTTGGCCTTGATCGGTCGGGCCTTGATGATCGCGCGGGCGAGTGTCATGTCGCCCTTGGTTGTGATTTTCACGTTGGTCGCGTCGGCCCTCACAACCGACACCGGGTACCCCGCGCGTTCGGCGAGTTGTGCGTCATCGGTGATGTCGTCTCCGAACTCATCCAGACGGGCGTAGCACGCGGTGAGGATGTCCTTGCGAAACACCTGCGGTGTCTGCGCCTCGTACAGGGCTGTTCGCGGCACGGTCTCGTCGACAACCATCGCCTCGGACACGCGCTTGATCGTGCCGGTCAGGGGCGCGGCGAGGATCGCGGCGCCGGCCTTGACGGCCTCGGCGAACACGGCGTCGATCCATGGCTCGGTCACGCACGGCCTTGCGGCATCGTGCACGGCGACGTACTCGGCGTCATCCGATAACCGCGCGAGCGCGGCCGCGACGGTGTCGCATCGGCGGGGACCGCCCGCGACGAGCTGGACGCCGATGAACCCGAGATTCGCGCCGTACTGGGACTTGGTTCGTTCGAGGTCTTCCGGAGCGACGGCGAGGATGGTCTGTACGACGTCGTCGCGATTGATGAAGTGTTCGAGCGTTCGGAGGAAGACGGGTCGTCCGTCGAGCTTGGCGAACGTCTTCTTCTCCTCGCCGCCGAACCGCTCGGCCTTACCCGCGGCGGGTACGATGACGGTTACCTTGGGCATAATCATCCGGCCCGTGCTTGTGGGCCGCTCCATAGGGTGCGTCGCGGTGATGCGCCGCGCGATACGGCTCGCGCGGCTGCGGCGGACCATCGCAAGCCGCCGGCAGCCTCGCGGCCACGCGGTCGGCGTCAGCGGCTCGTCGGCATGGTCGGGGCCGGGCGGTCTGCCCGTGTGCGCCGCCGGCCGCTTCGCCGCGACGGTCAGGTTCGACCGGGCGGCCTTGGGGGTCGGCGCTCCGGTACCCGCGCACCGGACAAGCGACCGAAGATCATCCTGCCGGCGGAGGTCTGGAGCACACTCGTGACCGTAAGGTCGACGACCTGGCCGAGGCGATCTCGGCCGCCCTCGCCGACGACCATGGTCCCGTCGTCGAGATACCCGATTCCCTGACCAAGCTCTTCTCCGGGCTTGATCATCTTGACCGTCATGGTCTCCCCCGGCAACACGACGGGCTTGAGCGCATTGGCAAGGTCATTGACGTTGATGACGGTAACGCCGCGCAGTTGGGCGACCTTGTTCAAGTTGTAGTCGTTCGTGACGACCTTACCGTTGAGTTCCGTGGCCAGGTCTACGAGCATTTCGTCGACCGGGGCGTTGTTCTTGCTCGCGACGACGTCGAGGATCTTGATCTCGATCTTGTCGTTTGTCTGGAGCTTGTTGAGCATATCCAGGCCGCGCCGCCCGCGGGTTCGCTTGAGCTTGTCCGCGCTGTCGGCGACGAGCTGGAGCTCCTGCAGCACGAACCGCGGTACGATCATCTCGGTATCGATGATACGCGTCTCGGCGATGTCGGCGATGCGACCGTCGATGATGACCGACGTGTCCAGCACGAGCGGGCGCGCGCCCTTCCGCTGCTTCGCGAACTCCACATACGGGATGACAAAGCGCACGTCATCCTTGGTCTGAAGGACAAAGCTGATCGAGAGGTAGCAGCAGATCATCCCCGCCGCGACCTTGACCGCGCTCACGAGCGGCTTGATGGATGCGAGCTCCGCGTTGCCGCGGACGTTGCCCTCGACCACCAGGTCAATGATGAGCGCGAGGCCGTACGCGACCACGAGACCGACCACGAGACCGAAAAACACACCGGATATGGCTGTGAGGGATTTCCGCGGGATGAACACGTCCAGCGCGATGAAGATGAGCGCTACCGCACCGAACGCGATCATGACAAGATCGCTGTTGACGCCGAGCGCGCTGCCGGCGCGACTTCGCTGTTCCGCCGCCAGGCTCCAGCCCACCGCGCAGAGCGCCACCACGAACACCACCCGCAGGCAGAACATGATGAGGGGGCCACCGCCGCTTGGGGCGTCCTTACCCGCCCCATATGGCGGGGGGCCCGCGTGTGTGTCGTGTTCGTGCATGACACCGGCACCTCAGAGGAGCGCAAAGCGCCGCCACACTACGCGCTTCGCTACACGACAAGTATACCGGACCGGACGTCCGTATCAATCACGGCGTAGGGTGTGGCCCGTGCCGGGATGGGCGACGCTTCCGGCGGCCCTGATCGGGGCCCCCGGGCGCAGGCGCGGGGCATCACCGACGCGAGCGCCGCACGAGTAAGCCGGCTCGTCGGCGCCCGTGGCTGCGCCGGCGTCGTGCATGCCGTGTTCGCGCCCCACCGGTATCGCGACGAGCGTGGCGGCGGAACGTCGCGGACGCGTTGTCGCGCGCCGCGTTGTGGACGGCGGCGCGCGGACGTGGGATGATCCACCCCCGCGAGAAGCGCCGGACCGGATAGCCATCGGGTTGCGTCCTCTGTGCCGATGCCGCCTCACGACCCCGCGGAGACCCCCGACGTGCCCACGACAGCCGCGCCGCGATACGACACCCTCGCCCGCAGCGCGATCACCGCCGGACCGATCCGGCGGACACTCTTCGTGCTCGCGCTCCCCGTGCTCGGCGAGCAGATGCTCAACTTTGTCGTGGGTCTCTTCGACACGGTCCTCGCCGGCAGGATCAGCCCGGCGGCTACATCCGCCGTGGGTTTCGCCGCGTATGTCGGGTGGCTCGCGTCCATGCTCGCGATGCTCGTGGCCACCGGGACCACCGCACTGGTGGCCCGACATGAAGGCGCTCGCGACCACGACGAGGCCAACCGGTTCGCGAATCAGTCACTCACGCTCGGCTGCGCGGTGGGCATGGCCGTGTTGGCGCTCATCTTTGCGATCGCGCCGTGGCTCGCGAAGCAGCAGCACATGACGGGGGAGACGTATGCGATCACGGTCCACTACCTGCGGATGGACGCGATCGGGCACGCGTTCATGAGCATCACGATCGTCGGCAGCGCGGCGTTGCGGGGCGCGGGCAACATGCGGACGCCGATGTTCGTGTTCGCCGTTGTGAATGCGTTCAACATCGTCGTGTCGCTGTCGCTCGTCTACGGACTCGGGCCGCTGCCGCCGCTCGGCGTGTCCGGCATCGTGGGCGGTACGGTGTCCGCCCGGACGCTCGGGGCGTTGATCATGATCGTAGTGCTGGCGCGCGGACGCGCCGGCTTGCGGTTGCGGCCGCGCGAGCTCATGCCCGATCGGCGGTGCGTAACGCGCATCCTGCGGATCGGCATACCCGCCGCGGGTGACGGTGCCGTCATGTGGGCGGGACACTTCATGTTCCTGACGATCATCGCGTCGCTGGCGGTCGGCGAGATCGGCCGGGCGTACTACGCCGCCCACATGATCGCGGTGCGGACGGAGGCACTCACGTATCTCCCGGCGGTGGCATGGGGCACGGCCGCGGCGACGATGATCGGCCAGGCGATCGGCGCCGCCGACCCCGCCCGCGCGCGGCGCGTCGGTCATGAGGCGGTGTTTCAGTGCGGGTGTCTCGCGGTGCTTGTCGCGGCGGCGTTCTACGTTGGCGCGCGCGGCATCTACGCAGTGATGAGTACCGACGCGCTCGTGCGGACCGCCGGTGTCGGACCGTTTCGCATCCTCGCGCTGCTTACACCGCTCCTCGTCGTCTCCATCGTGTACGTGCATGGACTTCGCGGCGCCGGTGATACGCGCTACCCGCTGTTGATCACGATGGCCGGTACGCTCGTGATACGCCTGGTGCTGGGCTGGCTGTTCGGTGTGCACTATCAATGGGGTCTGCTCGGCGCATGGATGGGCATGTTCTGCGATATGATCTGGCGGGCCGGCGCGGCGTCCATCCGGTATGCCGGCGGACGATGGCTTGCGACCGCCGTGTGACCCGCACCACCGGGTCGAGCCGGACAACCGTTGACCACCGACGTGCGGACCGGGTAATCTAGTGACGTCGGCAACGGGGCGGAACGTGCAGCGCACGCCGGCTCCGCGTCGATCACGCGTCTCCGGTCGTGTTCCGGTTGCTGGGCTCCGTACGTGTTGCCTCGTGGACGGTGCGTCACGAGGCGGCGTGGACACATCGCATGATCCGATGAAAACCAAACGCGTAGAACGCCTGCTCAAGCTCATCCAAGCGTTGCATTCGGGGGACCAGAGCGCGGTGGACGACCTCGCCGCGCTGTGCGGTGTGGACCGGCGCACGGTGTTCCGCGACCTTCGCCTGCTCAAACGCTCCGGGTTGCCGTTCACGTACGATCGCGGGACGAAACGCTACCGCGCCGATCGACACGCGCTGCTGCCGCCGGTGCCGTTGACGCATGAAGAGGCCCTGGCCCTGCTCATCGTCACCCGGGCGATGATGAGTGGGCCGCTGCTTCCGTGGCCCGAAGCGGCGGCCGCGGCCGGGTTGAAGATTGAGAGCATGTTGCCGCCGACGATCCTGGATCACTGCGGCCCGCTTATGGAGAACGTGGAGATCAGGCTTTCGCCGGCGTCCGATCCGCGGTCGATCGCGGCGACATTGCCGATCGTGCAGACGGCGCTGGCCCAGCGCCGCAAGCTTGCGGTCGACTACGATTCTTACAACGAGCGAAAACGGATCGACGTGGTGCTCAGACCGCACCGCTTGCTCCACCTGCGCCGCGGCTGGTACGTCATCGCGTGGCAAGAGGACGCCGGCGCGGTCCGGACGTTCAAGGTCGAACGGATCATCCACATCACCCTGCTCGACGAGACGTTTACGATCGACCCGAAGTTCACACTCGATGATTACTTCGGCAACGCGTGGCTCATGATCCGCGGCGACAAGCGCTACCACGTCAAGCTCCGGTTCGCGCCGAAGGTGGCCGGCAACGTCGAGGAGATCGTCTGGCACAAGACGCAGCGCACCGAATACGAAGACGACGGCTCGTTGCTCTTCGAGGTCGATGTCGACGGTATCCAAGAGATCGTGTGGTGGGTGCTCGGGTACGGCGATCAGGCCGTAGTGCTGGAGCCGGCCGAACTCCGGCGTGTGGTCGGCGCGCATGCTCGGCGCCTGTGCGCGGTCTACGCGGACACAGACCCTACGATGCCGCCGCGCGATGCGCGGGACTAACGGCCCGGTGAACAACCGGATAGCTTGTGGGACCGACTCTCCCGTCGGTCGTTTGGGGCGCACCGGCCGCGCTGGACCGGCTAGAAAGTCGGTCCCACAGACGTTTTCAAC
>JBHHVO010000224.1:0-5818 GCA_046754365.1 Phycisphaerae bacterium
GACTACATCGACGCGGGCCGGCCGGACCGCGGTGTTGACATCCTCGAAACCGCGCTGTCGTGGCACCCGGACAACGTGGACATCATGAACAACCTCGGGATCGCGTATCTGGAACAGCAGCGTCCGGAGCGGGCGGAGGCCGTGTTGCTTCGGGCGAACGCGATCGACGATTCGCGCTTCGAAACGTACATCAATCTTTCGGCGTGTGCGGGTGCGATGCAGGCGTACGACCGTGCGGTGACGTACATCGACCGGGCGATTGACCTGGCGCCGGAGATGGCGCAGGCGCACATCACACGTGCGCGCATGCTGGCGCAGCTCGGGCGGCGCGAAGACGCGCGGGCGGCGTTGGAGACGGCGATCCGGTTCGACGCGGAGAACCCCGAGGTGTACCTCGAGTTGGGGAACACGTGCATGCAGTTGGGGCAGTTTGGTTCGGCGAAGGACCACTACGCGGCTGCGGCGATGCGGTTTCCATCTCAATGGCGGGCGCATGTGGGTTTGGCCAACGCGTGTGTCCGGCTCGGCGAGCTCGATGCAGCGCTGGCGGCGATCTCGGTCGCGGAGCGGCTCGTCCCGGAGAACGCGCAGGTGGCGATGCTGGCGAATCAGTTGCGCGCGGCGATGGACCGGTAGCGCCGCTACGGGTTGCATGCGGATGACGAAGTGGCGTTGGGTCGTGGTTTTCGGGCTGGATCGCGGTCAAGCTCGGGTCGTTGGTTGTGGCAACCGGCGATGTTGTTGTGCCCGGCGAGGCGGCGGCGAGACGTGGCGGGGTGGTTCACGTGTGCGGCCTGTGGTTCCGGCCGTTGGGTGCGATGGCGCGTCCATGGCCTCGGCGTGCCCGGTTTCCGGACGCGGGGGGCGACGGGCGCGGGTGCCGCCGGGCCGTCATACGACGCACACGGCGCGATAGCCCGACCGGTGCATGGGTGACGCGGTTGTGGCGTGTCGGTGCGGCGATTACGCCCCGGCGTCTTGGGTTTCGGCGTCCTCGGGCTTGTCGCCCTTGTGGTGACGCTTGCGCTTGGCGTCTCGGAGCTCCTTGAGGCCGGCGGCGGCCTTGTCCCAGAGCTTGTAGGCCTCCTTTTTGTCGCCGCGCTTGTATGCAATTCCGGCATTGATGCGCTGACGCGTGAACGTCTTGTTGGGTCTGGGCATCGTGTGTTGATCCTCGAAAACCAAAGGCCGACGACCGGAGAACCGCACGCACGGCGGACCCGCCCGGCCAATGACTGGATGATACACGATTCGCGGTCCGGCCGCACGTACCGCGAATCGTGCCGTGGCGAGATGACGGGACCGCCCGCCGGCGGGCTGTTGCACCGGAGACCCCGGTTGCACCGGAGACCCCGGTCGGTGCGGTCTGAAAGAGGCGCTCGCGGTCCGGCGCCTTGGGTGGACGGGGGCGCCGATGTCTGGCGGACCGCTTCGTTGCGGGCGCGGTTGTGACCGAGGCGTTTGCGCCACGGGGCAGGCCAGGCGCGGCGAGCCTGGCCGACGGGCGGCCGGCAGGCACATGGACACGCGTCAGACGCACACCGACGTGTGATCCAACGCGTGCTCGTACGCCGCGACCCAGTGGGCGACGATCGCATCCCACTCGTACCGCCGCGCCACCATGGCCCGACCCGCGTCGCCCATGCGGCGACGTCGCGGCGCGTCGGCGAGGAGCGCGAGGATGGCATCCGCGAGCGCGTCCGGATCGGCGGGTGGCACGAGCAGACCCGTTTCGCCGTGGTGTACCGTGTCGGCAAGCCCACCGACGTTTGACGCGACGATGGGGACCCGCATGGCGGACGACTCGAGCGCCGCGGCGCCGAAGCTCTCCGACAGTGACGGCACGATCGAGAGGTCCCACCCGGCGAGCCGCGACGGGAGTTGGTGATGCGGCTGGCGTGCGATCCAGGTGATGTCGCCCGAGACGCCGAGTGCGTCGGCGAGTCGGCGGCATGACGCGAGCTCAGACCCGTCACCGACGAGCTCGAAACGGGTGCCCGGTCGACGATGGACGACGCGCGGGATCGCACGTACGAGATACCACGCACCATACACCGCGCGGAAGCCCTTGAAGAACCCAACGCGTGCCGGCCGCGCGAGCCGGTGTGACCGGGGGCGGTCGGGGCGAAAGAGGTTCGTGTCGACGCCGAGCGGTGCGAGCGCAATCGAGGTGGGGTCGAGGCCGGCGAACGCGGCGACCTGCTCGGCGAATCTCGGCCCCCATGTCGTGACGCACGCGGCGTGCCGGAGCAGCATGCGTCGGTATTGAACCAGCGTCTCCGGCACCGACGCGTCGGGCGGTGGGACGATGTCGGATCCCCAGGGCGTGGCGACGAGGCACCCGGCGTCGAGAACGTCGGGCGTGAGTCCCCAGTCGTGGAGGAAATGAACGTTGACGACGTGGAACCGGCGTAGGAAGCCGCGCAGGTATTGTGCCCGTCGCCCCGCCCAACGCCGGGGGTTGGTCAGGCCCGCGTCGGGCACCTTGAAGCGTTCCACCGTGGCGCCGGGGACCTCGGCCGGTTTGTGTGTGACGATGTGCACGCCGTGGCCGTGCGCCGCGAGGCGCGGCACGAGCTGTTGGAGGTGGACCGAGCCGGCATCACCGAGGATACAGATATTCATGGAAAGCTCATCGCGTGACGCGGGTCTGTGATGGTGATATCGTCGGCGCGTCGGGCGATCGATTGTCCAGCGTCGGGACCTTGTGGGCGGCGACCGAGCGCGCGGTGGTTGCCGGCGTCGCCGGGCCGTGCCACTCATGCGGCAGCGCGACCATGCCCGTCGCGGTGCCGCCGTCATCGATGACGATGGGGAATCGCCGCGACGTATCGAGTTCGGTGGTACCGGCGTCGGCATCCCACATGCGGACGTTCCAGAAGTACTCCCCCCCCGCAAACGGGAGGGCCGGCAGGCTGAGCACGACGTCGTTGTCGCCCGCCGGCGCGTCGAACGTGATGCCGTTGCGGCCGGAGTTGATGCTGACGAGGTTGCGACCGTCCAACGACTGCATGTTCAACTCAACCACGAGTCGTGATACGGGTCGATGCAGCCGAAACCCGAGCGCGATACGCAATGGTTCCGTCACGCCGATGCGTACGACGTCGCGATTGTTCCGGTCGAGAAACGCGCACCGCGTGAGCACCGCGCCGGCGGCGCCCTCTCCGACACGGGCGATGTCGGTGCGCCGGCTCGCATACGCGCGTGCCATGGCGGTCATGTAGTGATCCACGGCGTCGTGCGGTGGGCCGGAGAACGTGATCCGGCCGCGCTCGAGGACGACGGTCTGATCGCAGATCGAGAGCATCTGATCGAGGTTGTGCGTGACGAACACGAGCGTCGTGCCGGCGGCGATGAGTGAGCGCATGCGATCCACACACCGGAGCCGGAACACGGCGTCACCGACGGAGAGCACTTCGTCGACGAGCAATACGTCCGGGTCGATGTGGGCCGCGATGCTGAACCCCAGGCGCGCATACATGCCGGAGCTGTAGCGCTTCACCGGTGTGTCGAGAAACCGCTCGATGCCGGCGAACGCCACGATGTCATCCAGTTTCGCCCGGACGTCCCGGCGCGTCATGCCCATGATCGCGCCGTTGAGGAAGATATTCTCCCGCCCGGTCAAATCGCCGTGAAACCCGGCGCCGACTTCAATGAGCGCCGAGAGCCGCCCACGAATCGATACGGTGCCCTCGTCGGGGCGAAGGATCCCGGCGAGGATCTTGAGCGCGGTGCTCTTGCCCGCGCCGTTGGGGCCGATGATCCCGATGGCCGTGCCGGACGCCGCCGCGAAGTCGACGTCCTTGAGCGCCCAGAAGGTGTCCCGCGCGGCGCGGCGCGGCGCACGCCGGATGAGCCGCGCCGCGATCGCGCCGAGCACGTCGTACAGGGAATCATGCGTTTCGCCGGTCCGGAAGCGTTTGGACACACCGGCGAAGCGGACCACCGCGTCGGCCATCAGATGCACTCCGCGAAACGATGCGCGGCCCGGCGAAACACCGTCCACCCGACCACGAGCGCGATACCCGCGATCGTCGCGGCATACGCGAGCCCGCCCGCGTGCGGCCAACGCCCCTCGAGCACACAGTCACGGTAGGACTGGATGATCCACACCATCGGGTTCAACGAGAGCACGATCGCGAGCACGGAACCGTCGCGCGGCACCGGCACGACGACGCACGACACGAACATCAACAGTTGAATGCCCGCGCCGAAGATCTGCCGGACGTCACGGTAGAACAGGTTCGCCATCGCGAGCGCCATGCCGATGCCGACCGTGAGCGCGATCTGGATCAATAGAATCGCCGGCAGAAGGGCGAGCGCCGGATGTGCGACAAAACGCCACGGACCTTGCCAGCCAAAGTAGAACATGAGCGCGACGAGCACGATGGAAGCGATACAGAAGTCTACGAGCGCGCTCGCGACGCACGACAACGGAAACACCTCGCGCGGGAAGTAGACCTTGGTCACGAGGTTCCGGTTGCTCACGAGCGACCCGACGCAGGCCGCGAGGCTCCCACTGAAGAACGTCCACGGGACGAGCCCGACATATGCGTATAGCGCGTACGGGATGTCGAGGTTGAGCACGGACCGTGCATCGATCGCCCGCGTGAACACGAACGTGAACACGACCATCATCGATACCGGTAGCAGGACCGCCCAGCCGACACCGAGCACCGACTGCTTGTACCGGACCCGCACGTCTCGCCAGGCGAGACTCAGGAGCAGCTCGCGTGAGCGAACAACGTCCGAGAACACCGAGTGGCTACCCACCGCGCGCACCGACACCTCCCTGTCAACACGGCGCCGCATCGGCGCCCATCGTCTTATCGGTCGCGCGGCCGGTTCGCTTTGCTTGGCGACGGGCGAACGGTATGCCCCGTGGTAAGCTGCGCGCACGGAGTGTCGTGGGATGTGCGCCCGCGCCGAACCCGAACCGGCGGTGCGGCATGCGCTGTCGTCGCGGGTTGCGTGGGCATCCGCGTGCGGGCCTGGCGAGCGCGTGGACGGGTGATTACGCGACGTACTCCTCGCGGAGTCGGCGGGTCATGAGTGCGTCGATCGCATCGGCGGGGCTTCTTCCATCGAACAAGACTGACGCGACGGCCGAGACGATCGGCAACTCGACATGATGTTTCGCGGCGAGCGCGAGCACGCTCCTGGTCGTGGGGATGCCCTCGATGATGGACGGGGTCGACGCGACGACGGCATCGGCGGTCATGCCTCGGCCGATCTTCTCGCCGGCCGATCGATTCCGGCCGACCTGCGACACGCCCGTCGTGATGAGGTCCCCCACGCCCGCGAGACCGCGAAACGTATCCGCATGGGCGCCCATCGCGTGGCCGAGGCGCGTGATCTCGACGAGGCCGCGCGTGATGAGCGACGCCTTGGCGTTGTCCCCCGCCTCGATGCCGTCGCAGATGCCCGCGGCGAGCGCGATGATGTTCTTGACCGCGCCGGCGAGCTCGACGCCGAGCAGGTCTCCGCTCGTGTAGACGCGAAAGTACTTGGTGCTCAGTGTCGTTTGAACCAGGCCGGCGACACCCGGGTCGTCGGCCGCCACGACGACCGTCGCGGGCTTGCGCGCCGCGACCTCCGGTGCGATGCTGGGCCCGGAGAGACATGCGAGTGGTACGCGATCCGGTGCGTGCCCGGCCTGCGCGGCGCACTGTTGGATGATCTGCGTCGGACGGAGGAGTGTTCCGTTCTCAATGCCCTTGGTCACGCTGACGACGGGGACAGACTCGGGCATGTGGGGTGCGATGGCGGACCACACGGCTCGGAGGTACTGGCACGGGACCGCGGACACGATGAGCTG